>CAYGNA010000247.1:0-6283 GCA_964351065.1 uncultured Pseudomonadales bacterium | reverse complement strand
GTCTAGCACTCTGCGATCCGCTGGAAATCTAGGATTATCTTCTCAAGCCCATGGATGATGCCAGCCCTCCCAAGTGGCACCTGGCGCATGTGACCTGGTTCTTTGAAACCTTTCTGTTGAAGCCCTACCAGCCCGGCTACCAGTCGTTCAACGCTTCTTTCGAAACGCTCTTTAACTCCTATTACAACGGTGTAGGCAAACCCTTCCCGCGCGCGAATCGCGGATTCCTGTCAAGACCTACTGTTGCTGAAGTTATGGCGTATCGTCGCCATGTAGACGATGCGATGGATCTTTTGCTCGAATCCTCCATAACAAACGAGACGCAGTTCCGAGTGACCCTGGGACTGAACCATGAACAACAGCATCAGGAACTGCTGCTGACTGATCTCAAATACAACCTTGGTAACAATCCGCTGTATCCATGTTATGTGGCATCAGCGTGCCCAGCCCCGGCACATACGCCGAAACTCAACTTTACGGCGATTCGCAGCGGCATTTACGAAATTGGCTCGAACCCGGGCATGGCCCCTTTCAACTTTGATAATGAAGCCCCCAGGCATGAGGTATTGATCAGGGAAGGAGCAATTGCCAACCGTCTCGTCACCAACGACGAGTATCTCGAATTTATGGCTGATAGTGGTTACCTGCGCGCTGAATTATGGCTTTCTGATGCCTGGAGCCTCGTCAATCGCCCTGTTGCGCCTCTCCGTGCGCCGCTCTACTGGCAACGCGAGGGTGACGTCTGGTTAGAATATACGCTGGGTGGCCTCAAACCGTTGCATGGTAATGCGCCGGTTGCCCATGTGAGTGCCTATGAGGCGGATGCCTATGCGCGATGGGCCGGGTATCGCCTTCCTACTGAACCTGAATGGGAAGTTGCCGCAGCGAACAGTTGTATAGCAGGCAACTTTGCCGACACGTCGACGTTCCATCCGCGTCCAGCGGACGATTCACCTGGGCCGCAACAACTTTTTGGCGATCTGTGGGAGTGGACCCAGTCGAGCTACGGCCCCTATCCGGGGTTTTCCCCCTTTGCAGGCGCGCTGGGTGAGTACAACGGCAAGTTCATGGCTAATCAACTTGTGTTACGCGGCGGTTCTTGCGCCACACCGCTTGATCATATTCGCCTCACCTACCGTAACTTCTTCTATCCAAAAGACAGGTGGCAGTTTTCCGGCATAAGACTGGCATCTGACGAACATCATATGGGGAATAAACCTTGAACCAGACGGCTAGCCTAAGTTTCTACGACCAGCTACCTGAACAGGAGAATGTGGCAATCCAGTTGCTGGAGGGGCTCAGGCAGGAAAAAAAAGCCATACCTCCCAAGTTCTTCTACGACGAGCGAGGTTCTGAGCTGTTTACAGAAATTACGCGGCAGCCGGAATATTATCCGACTCGAACGGAAATCGAATTGCTCAAGCGTCTCCGACATGAGTTGAAGCAACTGATCGGTAAAGACGCCGTTCTTATCGAGTATGGAAGCGGCAGTAGTGAGAAAATCCGACTGTTGCTTGAAACCCTGCGTCCCCGTGCCTATGCACCACTGGATATTTCGCGAGATTACCTTGCCAGAGCGGCAGAAGACATTGCAGATGAATTCCCCTGGCTCTCAGTGCATGCGGCGTGTATCGACTATACCCACGACTTTAATCTGCCTTTCCAGGTTCCGGGGCGGAAAATCGGCTTTTTCCCGGGTTCCAGTATCGGGAACTTCAGTCCCACCGAGGCGGCAGAGTTTTTGTCCAAGGTGAATAACCAACTTGGTAGCGATGGTGCGTTGCTGATTGGTGTTGACATGAAGAAGGACAAGGCGGTGCTACATGATGCCTACAACGATAGCGCAGGGGTGACAGCAGCTTTCAATAAGAATGTGCTGGAACATTTGAACCGGGAGTTTGAAGCCACCTTTGACCTGGCCGCTTTTGAACATATGGCGAAATACAATTCGATCGAAGGCTGCATCCAGATGTTTTTGGTCAGCAAGTGCGACCAGGCGGCCAGCGTGTGTGGTGAAGAGATCGTTTTTGGCGAGGGAGAACGTATACACACTGAGAATTCTTACAAGTATTCGTTAGCCGAATTCGAAGCCATGACGCGCAGCGCGGGATTTGTCAGCCAGCAGGTTTGGCAGGATACCAACGGCTGGTTCAGCGTTTTCTTTTTGAACGCCAGCTAGTCCCTGTCCGGGAAGTTTGGTCAGGCACGAATCTTCTGCACCATTTAGTACTCGAGCGCTGCAAGAATCCTGAGAAATTCGGCGGGATCCTTTAGATAGGCGCCATCTTCGCCGCTAATCAATCTCGTTAGCACGAATCTCATGGCTCCAAATCTGCGTAGTTGCGGCAAGGCGTCCTGCTCTGCTGACGAGAGTTCTCTGACGCTGTTGTATCCTTTGAGAAGTGCCGACAGACGTTCTGGTGACGTTGATCCATCAGCATCTGTGCACCAGTCGTTAACGGTAATGGCGACATCCTGCGCGTAGTAGTCCTGACAAGCATGGTAAAAATCGATGACGCCCGTCAGCGTGTTTCCGTCAAACAATGCGTTATCGCGAAACAGGTCACCGTGAATTATGCCGGTTGGGAGATCGCTTGATTGCACAAAACTGTTGTACTCATCGGTGATGCTCACGAGGTTGTTTCGATCCTCCGCAGTGAGATGACCTGCTACTCGCCCGAGGGTCGATTTTGCCCAGGCACTGTCATATGGATTTGACCGGGTGTACTTGCCACCGGTTGCTGACAAATGTATTGAGGCGAGCGCAACACCAATAGCCTCGCATTGGGCAGTCGTTACCGTTAATGGATGCTTCCCCGGCAGGCGGGGAAAGAGCCAGGTTGGCTTGCCGCAAAAAATTGTGCTGCTCATACCGTCGAGCGTACGTTCCGGGTTGGGTACCGGCAGGTTGCGACGAGCGAGTTCCGAAAACAGGTTGTTGAAGAAAGGCGCGTCTTCAAATGAAAGGTCTTCGGTGATTGTCAGTACAAACTCGAAGGTTTGATCACCATCTTCAAGTGTTACAAAATAATTGGAGTTCTCGATACCGCCGGTAATTGCTTCGAAGTGTTTGAGGTCACCGATGCCGTACATCGCAAGGTAGCGTGCGAGCGAGGACTCAGAAAATGTAGTGAATACAGCCATGACCTACCATTCCAGCAGAACCCACGATGGATAGAGTTTCTTGTTGTGGTCAAGTGACTCAAAATGCGCAGACCCATCCGCTGGCACCATGTAGTACGGTTTACCTTTTTCCGGCACGACCTTGATCATCATCAGGATGCCGTTGGTTCGATATTCGAATATTGTGCGATCTTCGCCGACAACAATTTCGATGTCATCCGCAGCCCCTTCGGCGGGCGGCAGATAAATTTCTTCTGCGTTAGCCTGGCTTGCCAGCGTAATGACGAAGCAGGCAGTGAGAATTGGTAATGCGAAGCGGTTCACAGTATCTTGGAAGGTCTCGGTAAGGAGTGTTCGACTCGATGAAAAAAGATTACCCGGTCGTTCTAATAGACGGTTCATCCTACCTCTTTAGGGCGTTTCATGCACTCCCAAAGCTGGTTAGCACCAAAGGGCAACCCACGGGTGCAATCAAGGGAGTCATCAGTATGATTCGGCGGCTCATGGCTGACTATCCAGAGAGTCACATTGCTGTTGTCTTCGACGCAAAAGGCAAAAGCTTTCGCAATGATCTCTATGCTGAATATAAGGCTAACCGGGAGAAAATGCCCGATGATCTCCGGGCGCAGATAGCGCCAATTCACGAAATTATCCGCGGCATGGGCGTTCCCCTGATCATTGTTGACGGTGTCGAAGCTGACGATGTGATCGGTACGCTGGCCGACCAGGCCGTTGATGAAGGGCTGGATGTACTTGTTTCTACTGGAGACAAGGACCTGGCCCAGCTCGTTAACGAGCGCGTGACGCTCATCAATACCATGACCGAAACGCTGCTGGACGAGGCAGGTGTGGTTGAGAAGTTTGGCGTGCGTCCGAACCAGATCAGGGACTACCTGGCGCTGGTGGGTGATACTTCCGACAATATTCCCGGGGTGCCAAAATGCGGACCAAAAACGGCGGTCAAGTGGCTCAGTGAATACGAGACCCTGGATGGCGTTATTGCACATGCAGATGAGATTGGCGGCAAAATTGGTGAATACCTGCGTGAGTCGGTGCCCAATCTGCCCCTGTCAAAGGAGCTGACTTCTATCCGGCTGGATGTTGAATTGCCGCACTCGCTTGCTGACCTGCGGCTGTCAGAGCCAGACAGTGACTCACTGCGCACCCTCTTTATGGAGTATGAATTCAGGCAATGGGCAGAGGAACTGGGACAGGTAGCAGACCCTTCTTCTCGCAACGAGACGGAATATGAGACGGTCCTGGACGAAGCCCATTTTGATGCATGGCTTGAACGGTTGGCCGCGGCCGAGTTGTTTGCCTTTGATACCGAAACGACCAGTCTCGACTATATCGAAGCCGAACTGGTAGGCGTTTCCTTTGCCGTGGAAACCGGGAGCGCGGCTTACGTGCCATGTGCCCATGACTATCCGGGTGCACCAGACCAGCTATCAAGAGAGCTGGTGCTGGCAAAGTTGAAACCTCTGCTTGAAGACAAGTCAAAAGCCAAGGTTGGCCAGAACCTGAAATACGACATGAGTGTACTCGCTCGTTATGACATTACCCTGCGTGGCGTAAAGTTTGACACCATGCTGGAGTCATACGTGCTGAACTCGGTTGCCTCCCGGCATAACCTGGATGACCTGGCTCTTAAGTATCTTGGTCTTGGCACAACTCACTTTGAAGACGTGGCTGGCAAAGGTGCAAAACAACTTACCTTTAACGAAGTGCCTCTGGAGCAGGCTGGGCCCTATGCGGCAGAAGATGCGGATGTGACGTTGCGCCTGCATGAAGCAATCTGGCCCCGTCTATCTGCCGAGCCCGGTCTGAGGAGTGTCTTTGAAGACATTGAGCTACCGCTGGTGACGGTACTTTCACGTATCGAGCGCAACGGCGTGCTGCTTGATTCTGCCCTGCTCATGGAGCAGAGCCGAGAGTTGGCCGAACGTATGCAGAAGCTTACGGAAGAAGCATTTGAGCTGGCAGGCGAAAAGTTTAACCTTGGGTCTCCCAAACAGCTGCAGCAAATCTTCTTTGAAAAGTTGAAGCTACCCGTGCTGCGAAAGACGCCCAAAGGACAACCTTCAACGGCGGAAAATGTCCTGTCTGAACTTGCTCTTGATTACCCGCTGCCCAGGGTCATCATGGACTATCGAAGTCTGAGCAAGCTGAAGTCAACCTATACAGATCAGTTGCCAAAGCAGGTGCATGCGAGCACGGGTCGCGTCCATACGTCTTATCACCAGGCCGTGGCAGCCACAGGCAGACTGTCCAGCCAGGATCCCAACCTGCAGAATATTCCAATTCGCACAGAAGAAGGCCGCAAGGTCAGAAAAGCGTTTATTGCAGCACCTGGGTACAAGCTTGTTGCCGCCGACTACTCACAGATTGAACTGCGAATCATGGCTCACCTTTCTCATGACGAAGGATTGGTCAAAGCGTTCAATCTGGGTGAAGACATTCACCGGGCGACGGCCTCTGAAGTCTTCGGTGTAGCGATAGATGAGGTCAGGGATTTCCAGCGGCGCAGTGCCAAGGCAATCAATTTTGGCCTGATATACGGTATGTCAGCTTTTGGCCTGGCGCGCCAGCTTGGTATAGCGCGTGGTGACGCCCAGGAATACATTGACCGGTACTTCGAAAGATATCCAGGCGTTCGGGTGTATATGGACCAGACCCGTCAGCTTGCGGCGGAACAGGGTTTTGTGGAAACCATCTTCGGTCGCAGGTTGTACCTGCCAGAAATAACCGCAAGCAACTTCCAGCGGCGTCAGGGCGCAGAACGTACGGCAATCAATGCGCCTATGCAAGGTAGTGCGGCAGACATTATCAAGCGCGCCATGATTAAAGTTGACCAGTGGCTGCAGGACACAGGCGTGGACGCAAGAATTATCATGCAGGTTCATGACGAACTGGTACTCGAAGTGCTGGAAAGTGAGGTTGCCGGCGTGGTGGCAGAACTAACAGATCTGATGAGTGGCGCGGCCAGTCTTTCCATCCCGCTGGTCGTTGAGACCGGTGTTGGACAGGATTGGGATGCGGCACATTAAGGCGCTGGGCTTTGGAGTAGGGACTGGGTGAGGGCTGGGCTGAGGGATTGGGTCAGACAAAGAAAGGCCCCGGCTACCTGTTGGGGAGGGGGTAGCCGGGGCCAATAGCTTCG
>CAYGNA010000246.1:0-6320 GCA_964351065.1 uncultured Pseudomonadales bacterium | reverse complement strand
CCCTCGTTCAGCGATAAATCTCTGGTAGGCAAACAATCCCCGATTAAACGGATATGCAAACACCTCGATGCCTGCAACAAAGTTGTTTTGATCTCGCTGCACACCTGCGGTCTCACTGACTTCCTCGAAATCATAGCTGCGCTCATACGTCAAATCGGCTGATTGAAGCGAAATTCGCTTGATGTTGGCCATGTTATGGGGAACCGCAATTCTGAACAGGGCGCTGGTCTCATCCGATTCAAGCTGCCAGACCTCGGCGTTCGTCAATTCTGCAAGCAGGTGCGGATATCGCGCCCGGTCAAACACACGCATGGGATGAACGTTTTCGGCAACCGGGTTGCGCCGCAGGACGCTAAGGTGCAAGTGGACGTTTTCGGTTCGACCGCTGTCACCCATGGTGCCAATCGGCTGTCCGACAACCACAGGCATCCCCTCTGAGATATTGGCTGCCAGCGCAGACAGATGTCTGTAAGCAATATAAACGTTACCCCAATCGGCTTGCGCAAATTGTTTGGTACACCGCACCTCCACGGACCTGCCCGTTTCAATCTGGTTCAACTCTGAGTCAGGGCCATCCTGGACGCTAAACACACTACCGTCACACATGCTGATAACGGGTGGGGGTAGCGTTTCGCTAAAGTCGACGCCACCAAGACTCACATCGGGCGTGATATCTGTCCCCTGATGAAAATCGAAGTACTGAACATTGCTACTTTCTACAAACTTGTAGCGCGGCCCAAACAGGGACATGAAATAGCGATCCAGCATGCTGGGCTGATATTGCGCCGGATTGGCATCGAGCAGGTCATCTGCCACCGGGGGACCAAAACCATAGGGTGCGGCAGATTCTGTCATGGGCACGCCGGAGTCGCTGGTGAAGAACGTTGGCGTGAGTTGTATTGGCCTGTCAGCAAACGTGAAATGAGAAAACAGCGACAGGCTGATCAAAGTACAGATCAAAGTGCAGATCCTTTTAACCAACTTGTGCCTCATTTTTTGCAACCGTCTCGTGGATTGTAGACAAAAAGAACCAGTCCAGCATACGCCTTAACTAGACAAAAAGTCGTTCAACCAACCAATAGGCACCAACAAGACTCACCGCTGCTGAACCGGCAGCAGCAAGCGGCAGATAAAGGCTTCGTCGCTGCACAACAAAATACAGCATAACGAGTGGCAGGGTCACGACAGCCAGTTGACCTGTCTCAACACCAACATTGAATGCGAGAAGCGACACAAGAAATTCGCCCTGCGGCAGCCCTATTTCGCGCAACATGTAGGCAAACCCAAATCCGTGGACAAGACCAAACACGAGCGCCACAGGCCAGCGCCGGCGAAAAGATCGTGCGGCAGGAATCTCAACCCCACGATACTTTTGATAAAGCTCAAACAGGTTCTCCAGGCCAACATAAAGAATCGAGGCTGCGATAAGTGGCTCAATAACAGACGGTGGCGGCACCCACAGGCCTGCGGCAGACACACCCACGGTAAGTGTGTGGGCAAGCGTAAAAGCAGTGATCGTCCAGGCCAGTTGCACCACACTGGTTAGTACCAGAACCAGCCCCAACACAAATGCCAGGTGATCGTAACCCGTCAATACATGCTGAAACCCCGCGACAAAAAAGCCAGAAAGCGTTGGTTTGGCCCCGGGGAAGCGCGGTAAATCCTTGGGCAATTGCCAACTCTCGCCGCGCTCCCAGGCAAGGTGGGCTACTGCAACATCAAGGTAAGGCGCCCCCTGCCCCAACACCAGTTGCAACGTGTGGCCGGCAAGCAGCACTTCTGTAAAGTTCTGATGCGTTGGCTCGTCGGTAAACAGGTCGTAATAGAGGCGCAGGTAATCAAGCGGCTCGGCACAGAGGAACTCAAACTCAAACTGCCAGGCAGCAATGGCGTCATAATCGACTGCCTCTATCAACCGGCCCGGGCAGCGCTCCCCCGCATTTTCCAGCACAAAGTGATCCAGCACATAGGTGCTTGCCTCACCAGGCAGAGATGCGACGACGCGTTGCTGAATATCCGCTCGCGGTACTGTGTAGAGAACACGAACCTGCCCAACAGCAAGGCCGACAGCCGTATAAGTCATGCCGACTGAGTGATTATGATCCTCAAATCGCGTGACGTGGGCCGGCGCGATAGCTGGCACCAGAAGCAGTACCAGCAACAACAGCCGTATCATCTCGGACTGTAACCACCCACCCAAACAGGACTGGCCCAGGCCATCTGGTCATTCGCCTGCACGACGCGCAACGTATAGTAATCACCCTGTCGCGCTGAGGTGTCCACAAATTCAAACTTGTGATCGAGTATCCCTGCAGGTGCCACGCGACGAACCCAGAGCTCATCGAGCTGCCCCTCAACATCCTGGACCTCACGTAGCTGGCCGTCTTTCAGTTCGACAAGTGCGAAACTCTTGCGCAGGCGGGGAATACGGACCGAATCCCGATAAAGCGTAAAGCCATTGGTTGCCGACTCGCGCGCGGGGTCAATGTTCACATTGATTTTGGTCGCTGCAGTTACGCCGGTGAGCTCCAGTATCAGGCTGGAGTGGTTACCGCGTGTCCAGGTCCGGAAGCGCACCAGATTGGGGTTGTCTGCATCAATCTCATATCCCTGAGTCAACACATCAATAAACCCGGGTGCTGTGACCGCTGCGAGTTTTGCACCCGTTACTTCAATTGTCCCCACCCAGGGACGGCCACCTCTCGGGTTATCCCGCTGGTCAAGCAGCGGCTGGCTTGACGACTGCATGTTGACCTCGATCACCTGGTTCGCGCCAGCAACTTTTTTTGCTGTTCGTAAATCCTCACGCCAGATCTCTTCAGAATTTCGTAAAACCACCAGTTCATCAATTGGCGCAGTGCCATAGACTTCCCCGGACACGGTGCGATTCTCAGCAAATGCCGCGCGCTGGCCCATAGGCTCACCATTAATGCTGAACCGCACAATGGGCCTGTCACCCGTGGAGGCATAAGTTGCAAGGCTTTTCATCGCGTCGAAGATTGCATCTGATGTTTTTGCCGGTGCCATCACAGCGCCCAACCCGGATCGCCGCCCGCGCGATACGCCATAACCAGGGTGGCTGGTATGGTCATCCGATGCAGATACAAACCCGACATGGTGACCATGGCGCAGATACATGTGGCCAAACCACTCGAAGACACCATGGTTGGACTGGATTTCAACCAGGGTTTCCATGGTCGGGTCTGAATTACGCCAATCCCCGGCCTGGTGGGCGTGCGGAATGATCAGCACATCTTGTGGATCATGATTCTGGCGTAATCCCGCATATAGCTGGGACAAGGCAGGATAAGTTTGTTGGGGGATACGCACCCGATTATCCGGCGTCCGAAACACGACATTGTGATGCCCGCCATAAGACTGCTCCACCGTCCATTCGTACCCAAGAAACGGGATAAACTCCCCTTCCTTCAGGTACTCACGCGTGTTCGCCGCGAGTTCCCGCCATTCGGCATCATCCATCCAGATGTCATGCTCAGAGTGCACCAGGAAATCCAAACGGGCATCATCGCGACCAAACGCAAAAAAAGCGTCCGAGGTTCCCTGCCCTTCGGCCATACCTGAATGCCCGTGTGTTTCGCCCCAGTAAATTCGTTGAGTTGGCTCGGTCTCCACAAGAACAGGATTAACCTCACCCATGATTTTTCCGTCTGTGCTCTGCAGAGCAAAACGGTAAACGCCAGGCTTGTCGAAGGAGATGTCATCTACCAGCGTAATCGCATCACCCGCAGCTAACCTGGCCCAGGGTTTGCCATCCAGTAGCAGGTCGTACGCAGGCACTGCGCCGGTCGCCCGGTTGGTGAACTGATCTTCACTGCGAACCGAAATCGTAAATGACTCACCCACCTTGACAATGCTTGGGGCAAAGCCGCGAACGCCGGCAACTTCCGCGCCCTGGGTCTTGAGCCCCATACGTGGCAGCGTGTAGCTTGTTCCATCAGGTGTAAACGCCACGTGCAGTTCCATCGGGATAAAATCATTGGACCTTGGTTGCATTCTGGAACCGGGTCCGCCACCAGACATATCACCGTAACGGAACGTGACCGTATCGGCAGGTTCAAGGTCGCCACCCACAACATCAAACTTGAGTGCCTGTCGCCGGCCCGAGCCAACTGTCTCATCGACGACAATGGTGACACCTTCACGGCTGGCAGTAGCTGTCACATAATCTTCTGCCGTCGGATCATCCGCCTGCAGCGATATACCCGCACTCCTGTGAACACCAAGAGAGATAGATCCGCCAGCAGGCAATCCCTCTGAACCAACCTGATAAACTACCTCAATGGTCTGGAAACTCAGCACCACATGTGGTCCAGGGTTCAGGAGCGTGGCAACCCCCAATGCAGCCGGGTTTTCATCGCGCAAACGCAGTTGTTCAATATAGTCATTGACCTGTTCTGCACCGCGGCGTAGTTGCGCGGGAGCCAGAGTCTCTCCTCTGGGCAGGTTGTTGTAGCGGGAAATCGCTGCCACGGTCTGTGGCAATGACCAGGGAATATCGTCACCCTTCATCGCCATGGCATTGGCCCATGCGTACAGTAACTGGGCACGATCATTCAGTGCAGCGGCTGAGTCAGACAGCGGTTGTTCCCGCACCTCGCGCTTCAGCGCCTCCACCTGTTCCCGGAGTTCAGGTGACAGGTAATCCGTTGATGCACCAACGGGGGTGACCTGTGTTGTTGCCGTCTCCGATTGATCCGCGCCACACCCGGCAAGAATCAACAAAGCCATTAGAGTCAGTACGCGCATGCTTCCCTCTTTTTATATCTGCGGATTGCACAAGGCTAGCACAGCAAGCGCAAAAAAACAGGCAGCAGCAATGCCAGCCCAGCGCGCTATCAGGCGATGATACTATTTTGGAACCCGGTCATTCAGGGTCCCAGTCATTAAGAGTCCCAATCAATGGGCCACGATTGCTGTCGATGAGTATGGCCGTGCCCGGACGGCGCTTTCCCTCAATGGGTACCGACCAGGCCTGCACATTACGCGCCGTGCCCTTGATCACTGTGCCGTCGCTCGCAGTCAGCGTGAATGCACGCGGCTCCAGGTCCTCAGGATCTATGGTAAAAGCATCAACACCCAACATCTGGTCTTCCATCAGCACATAACCGTTTACGCTATCGGCAAAACCAATTGCCAGCAGTGCCAGGTTTTCTCCCTGGACATTGAAGTAGGTGAAGGCAGGGGCAAAGCGGGCCCGTGGGCCAGTCTGTTCGTGCCACTTCCCCGGATGGTTGAAGTCGTAGGTCTTGCCCGCCACGGTGATCGTCCCGGCCACCTGGCCGGTGAGTTCCCAGCGATTGGTCTTCGACCTGAAACCCTGCGAGCCACCCATAAATCTGAGATCAAGAGATACTGGTACGCGGCCTGCTTCCAGTTCAGGGTGTCGCGTCGAGTTTGCGTTAAGACTGGCTTTGACGTGGCCCTGCATGTGGGCTGCATTACGTTGTGTCGAAGCGAACACAACCTGCTGGCCATCGAGATGCGCACCAAAGGCAGCGGTATCATCCCGAACGTTGGTTGCATCCTGATGCTCAAGCACAAACGTTTCATGGGCCAGCGACCAGGCGCCGTCCTTTGTTGCAATATGCAACCAGATCGTCGCCAGCCCCTTGTCCGGGAACCGTGCCAGTCGCAGGGAAACCTCGGTAGCGCCATCGGGCGACAGCACAAAAATCATCACGGATTCAGCATAGTGTTCGGGTAACTGTTCATTCGCCATCACAATTTGTCCTGTACATATCAATATTAGAAAAAGCATATGTGAATAAAACACGTCTCGCATGATTATTGCCTCCTTACACCACCACCAGCCAGTCGTCGAATACTCGTTTCATCCGTACTGAGGCGCCAGAGCCTGATGCCCAACAGGATAGCAGCGACGCCAACACCTGCTGAAAGGCCAATCCAGAATCCATAAACGCCCATGGGCTCACCCAGCAAACCAAAGCCCAGGACACACTCAATCGGGAAGCCAACAGCCCAATAGCTGAACAGCGCAATATACATTGGCACCTGGGTATCCTTGTAGCCCCGCAGCGTGCCCACGCACGCCGCCTGGGCCGCATCAAAGATAAGGAAGAAAACCACAAACAGCAGCAGGGTTGATGCCAGTTCCACCACCGCCGGATCAAGCGTGTAGAGGCTGACCAGTGTCTCTCGCAGCAGGTATACCGCAAGCGATCCTATGGCGGCCAGCAAACCCGCACCGGCAATCGCGATGATGGCCGTACTGCGCGCGCCGAGCACTTCGCCAGCCCCAATGCGGAACCCGATGCGTATCGTGGCGGCCATGCCAATGG
>CAYGNA010000245.1:0-6349 GCA_964351065.1 uncultured Pseudomonadales bacterium | reverse complement strand
CACCTTCGGCCGTGGGATTAGTGATGCGGACGAACCAGACCTCTGGCAGCATGGCCTGGATGGCCAGTTGTTGTGCTGGATTGATGTCGGCGAGCCGTCTTTTGAGCGAATACGCAAGGCATCGCGGCAGGCACGAGAGACGATCGTCTATTCTTTCAACACGAAATCGGATGTCTGGTGGCGCCAGATGGCGGATCAGATGGCCGATAAAAACGATCTGAAAGGAGTCAAGGTTTACCGGGTGGATTGGGTGGCAGCGCAGGCACTTGCGGGCCTGGTAGAACGCACGGTCTCGATGAGCGTTACCATCTCTGAGGGTTCGGCGTTTGTTGCTGCCGGACGGGGTGAGTGTGAAATCTCACCGTTGCTGCTTTCGGCGCACTGAAAACCCAGGTTCTGCTAACTATTCTGCAGCCACTCGCCGGAGATGACTTCAAGGCCAACGGGACGCTCGCGAAAGCCGAGACGCTTGTAGAAGTCGACGGCGTCATCGGTGAACAGATAGATGTGCTGACCCGGACAGGCGTCAATAATCAGCGTCATCATTTCCGTCGCGATACCCTGTTCGCGATAGTCTGACTGAGTCCACACATCAACCACGTAGGCGTTGCACACACCGTCTGACAGGGCTCGAGCAGTGCCGATGCAGCGCGGCCCATCCATAGCAAACACACAAATTGCGGTATGTTCAAATGACTGCCGCAGCTGATCTGTCGTGCGCCCATTGTGGAAATTGTCTTTGATCAGTTCAGTGCGTAGCCATTCCCAGTCGATCAGCGCGGTCTGACGATGGATGGTAACTGTCATGGCAGTCGTCTCATGCGGTCAGCTTCACCTTGCCAAAATCAACGCCTGGTATCCTGTCATTGGCAAGAGACCACATTTGTGGTTTTTCGCCGCGCACCGAAACCCTGTGCCCCTCTCTGTCCTGCGGCCAGTAGTCCCATAGTGCATGGTGCAGGACGCAGCGGTTATCCCAGATCGCAATCGCATTCTCACTCCACTGGAATCGGCACTGGAAGTCAACACGCTCGGTGTGTTCAAACAAAAACGCCAGCAGCGCGCGACCTTCTTCTTTTGGCAGGTCGTTGATGCGTTTGGTGAATTCCCGATCAACAAACAGTACAGGTCTGCCGGAGTCAACGTGTCGCCGCACCACAGGATGGTTGTTCTCGGGCCAGGGCGTGTCACTGGTGAATTGGAACAGGTGCCGAAATGATTCTTCACCCGAGTGCAGAGCTGTCAGCCCGTCCAACATAGCTTTCATTCTGTCCGAGAGTGCTTCCCAGGCGGCGTAAAGGTTGGCGAACAGTGTATCGCCGCCGACAGGTGGAATTTTATGCAATTGCAGGATGCTCGCCTGGGGAGGCAATTCATCGCAGGAAACATCGCTATGCCAGCGGTTGCCGGCAGCAACGCGAGACTCCTTGTTGGTGCGCATACGCATGAGTCCGGGGAACTCGGCAGGTTTGCCGCGAGCCGCCGGGTGAACGTGCACCTCGCCAAAGCGGGATGCAAAAGCCAGGTGTTCCTCTGGCGACAGCGCTGGCTGGTCACGCAGGAAGATGACGCCTTTGGCCGTGAAGACGTCAAACAGTTCGGCAAACGCGGCATCATTCATATGGAGGATATCGGTGCCAGCCACCTCAGCGCCAAAGGTGGGTGTGAGTGGTTTTACTATTAGTGACATCGTTTTTTCCTCAGGCAGTTGTCAGTTGATCAGCGGCAGTCTGTGCTCGCAGACACAGCTCAGCGGCTTTAAAACAGTGAGACTGGGTCATTGCAAGTTCAGTGCGATTCAGGCAATCGGTGACAAACTGGCCGAAGAAGGGAAATCCAATTTTGCCGGTCACATTGTGATATTCCTCACCTTCACCCGTCACAATATAGACATTGTTCTCGCGTCGCTCGACTGCGGCCACGTCAATATACTTGCGCAACTCAATATAGCCGTCTGTTCCCAAAATTGTGGTGCGGCCATCACCCCAGGTGCGCAGGCCAGCCGGGGTGAACCAGTCCATGCGGCAGTAGCCACCTGCACCGTTATCACCGACCACAGCACACTCGCCAAAATCCTCTAGCCCCGGGTGCTCGGGATGATGGTAGTTGGTCACCCTGGCCATGGTCACCGTTGCATCAGTTGCACCGGTGTAGGTTAAAAACTGTTCCATCTGGTGACTGCCAATATCGCAGATAATGCCACCGTACTTTTCCTTGTCGAAAAACCAGGCGGGACGTGCTTTGGCATTGAGCCGATGCGGGCCCAGCCCGATTACCTGCAGGACCCGGCCGATGACGCCAGCCCTGACAAGCTCGGCGGCATATTCGGCTGCCTCATTCTGTAGTCTCTCGCTATAGCAGCACGCGTATTTTTGTCCGGTTTGCGCCACGGTAATTTCTGCCGCTTCGAGTTGTGCCAGGGTCGTAAATGGCGATTTGTCGGTGAAGTAGTCTTTGCCGTGCTGCATGACCTGTATACCAAGATTTGCACGCAGACTCGGTACAGCGGCGGCAGCGATGAGTTTGACGCGTGAATCCTGCAGTAGTTGCGCCGGGTCCGCTGCGACTTTTGTTTCAGGATTCAGCTTGAGAAATGTGGCAACTTTGTCGGGATCAGGATCATAGACCCACAGGCAGGTTGCACCTGTCTGTTTGAGATTCTGGGTCATGCCGTAAATGTGCCCGTGATCCAGCGCCATGACGCCAAATCCGAATTCACCCGGCTCACAGACCGGGGCCGACTCTCGAGCGACAGGCGCATACGTCATGCCATCACTCATACGACTACCCATTCCACACTTTCTTCGTGAATCACGACAAGATCTCCTGCCTATTTAAACGAGTCGTCCATTGAGGCCACAACCTCACTGTCATTGTCAGCTTTGACGAAGCTGGACTCCCTGATCAGACGTCGCAGTCTGTTTGCGTACTGCCGGGCGCTGATTGGCAGGTCGACCCACTTGTCAGTGAGTGACGACAACAGCATGGCATTGGCGAGTTCTACAGAATTAGTGCCTTCTTCTGCCCGGGCGATGAGTGGGGCATTGTTCTGAATGGCATCAGCAAAGTTTTCAAGCACTTCCTCGTGCTGGCGGCCGGTGTCAACTACATCGATATCGATAATTTCAACAGCGGGCTTGCGAAAGCCGGGGTTTTCAGCAATGGCTTGTGAGACTGGTTTTTCGTTCCTGTAAAAGCGAAACGTTGTTTCGGCAGCATCGTGGATCAGGAGCCCATTGTCGGCGGCAATTTCCAGCCGGTTGATGCCAGGCGCTTCGCCCGTGGTCGTGGTAAATACGCCAGTTGCCCCATTGTTGTACTCGAGATAACAGGTAACCTGGTCCTCAACCTCAATATGGTGCTGTTTGCCCAACTGGCAGAATGCCCGCCCGCGTCAGGGCATGCCAAACAACCACTGTAGTAGGTCAAGCTGATGGGGGCACTGGTTCATCAGCACGCCGCCGCCTTCTCCGCCCCAGGTCGCACGCCAGCCGCCACTGTCATAGTACTGCTGGCTACGAAACCAGTCGGTGATTGTCCACTGGATTCGTCGAATCTCGCCCAACTCTCCGCTTACAATCAAGCGTTTGATTTCCTGGTACTGGCTGTTGGTGCGTTGATTGAACATGGCTGCAAATTTACGGGATGGGTCACTATGGGCGCGAATCAGCTTTTCGCAGTCAGCCTTGTGCACCGAAATCGGCTTTTCGACCAGCAGGTGATAGCCGCGCTTAAGTGCGATGACACCCAGTGTCGTATGGTCGTAGTGTGGGGTTGCGATAAGCACCGCGTCGGTCTTGCCCTGCTGCCGGGAGAGAAAGACTTTTGGATCGGCATAGCCGATACATCCATATTGCCCGGTAACTTTCGCTAACCTGGCCGGATCTATGTCGCAGACTGCGCTGAGTTCAATATTGTCGATTTTGGCAAGCAATCGACAATGCATCTGCCCCATGTTGCCCAGCCCGATAATACCCAGTTTGACGGGTTCCATCAGGCTAGCCCAAACCCGTGCAGGTAGTCGTAGCTCTGTTGCAGGCAATCAAACTCATCTGCGCCGTAACAGCTGTCCTGCTCGACGAAGTAATAATTGATGCTCTGGGCTTCTGCCGCAGCAAGAATTGCTTGCCAGTTCATGTTGCCCTGACCGATGGCAGCGAATATCCGCTGCCCCTCTGCATTCAGGGCAAAATCCTTGAGGTGCAGTAAGGGCATGCGATCTCCGCAGCGCTCGATCCAGGGCACTGGGTCAGCGCCGCCCGCAACAATCCAGTGGGTATCGAGTTCTGCTTTGAGCAGACGGTCCGGTGCCGTGTCATACAGGTGTGCCAACCAGGGTTTACCATCGAAGTGAACGAATTCATGGGCGTGATTGTGGTACGAGAAATCAATGCCGTGCTCACCCAGTTTCTCCGCAACGGGAGCAAGTTCATCGAGAAACCGCTGTAAACCTGCCATTGACAGATAAGTCTTGGGTGCAATCATGCCAATTGCCGCATGCCGACATTCCCACAGCAGATGCTCTTCGATGACCCGATCAAGGTCAAAGCGAAACCGGTCCCAGGCTACGTGAGTGCCGCCAATCGCTATACCTTCTGCACGACACGCGGCGAGGATATCAGTCGCTGCAATCTCACCAAAGGCAGACACCTGGATACTGGTATAGCCTATTGCACGGACTTTTTGTAGCGCTTGCTTCAAATCGTCCAGTGACTGGGTGTATTTGCGAAGCGTAAACATCTGGACGCCGAGTTGTGGCATGACTTTCCCCCTGGACTCTGAAGTCTTGCAGTATACGTAAAAGCACCGGGGCTGTGGCAAGATAGGTACTTGCGCAATGAGACTGCCAACAATTGGCTGTTGTAACGTCTGCTCTCTTTATGCATCTCTCTTACGACCTAATGATAAACCCGGGGTAGTTATGACCAAGGCACGTTTTCTCCTGCTGCTGATAATTGTTGTGCTGGTTGGCGCTTTTTTTGTTTTTGATCTTGGTACCTATTTCACGCTTGATTACGTGAAGTCGCAACAGGCAGCGCTGGAAGCGTTGATTGAGGCCCAGCCTCTGCTGGCGGGTGCGGGTTTCTTTGCAATCTATGTTCTGGTCACCTCGCTGTCGCTCCCCGGGGCTGCCATTATGACGCTGGCTGGAGGCGCAATTTTTGGCCTGTTCTGGGGCCTCATTATTGTGTCATTTGCCTCAACAATTGGTGCAACCATCGCGATGCTGCTGGCGCGCTTTATCTTTCGGGACCAGGTTCAGCATCGGTTTGCCAAACAGTTGGAGCGTATCGACTCCGGTATTGAGCGGGAAGGTGGCTTTTACCTGTTTACCTTGCGCTTGGTGCCATTGTTCCCTTTTTTCGCCATTAACCTTGCCATGGGCCTGACCAAAATATCGGTGCCGGTATTTTTTGTCGTGAGCCAACTTGGCATGCTCGCCGGCACGATAGTCTATGTAAATGCCGGCACCCAGTTGGCGGCGCTTGAATCCCTGGCCGATATTGCATCCTTTGGGTTGATAGCCTCGTTTGTGTTGTTGGGTATTTTCCCCCTGATCGCCAAACGGATTGTCGATGTTGTCCGCGCCAACAAGGTATATGAGGGGTATCAGCGGCCGCAGTCTTTTGACCGTGATGTCATAGTGATCGGGGCTGGCAGTGGTGGTCTGGTTGCTGCGCTTATTGTCGCAACAGTGAAAGGCCGGGTAACGCTGATTGAAAAACACAAGATGGGTGGGGACTGTCTTAACACCGGCTGTGTGCCGAGCAAGTCCCTGATTCGTTCTGCAAAGCTGGCCTATGATATGCGGCGTGGCCCGAGTCTGGGATTCAGGAAAATGGAACCGGATTTCGATTTCAGCGAGGTGATGGATCGCGTACACCGCATCATCAAAGCGATTGAACCGCATGACTCGGTGGAACGTTATGAAGGGCTGGGGGTCAACGTTGAGATCGGTGAGGCACGCATCGTCTCGCCCTTCGAAGTTGAAGTGAACGGCAAGCGCCTGACGACACGCAATATCATTATTGCCACAGGCGCTTCGCCTTTTGTGCCGCCAATCAAGGGTATTGAGCAGGTGCCGTACCTGACCTCGGATAACGTCTGGAACCTGCGTCAGCAACCACAGCGCCTGATAGTGCTGGGCGGTGGCCCAATTGGCACTGAGTTATCCCAGACCTTCAATCGCCTGGGCTGCGAGGTGACCCAGGTTGAGGCGTTGCCACGCATTATGTCGCGGGAGGACCCGGAGATTGCCGCGATGGTCGCAGAGCAAATGCGGGAAGAGGGCGTAAACATCCTTACCAATGCAATGGCGGAATCGGTAGTCGTGGAAGGTGACAAGAAA
>CAYGNA010000244.1:5292-6357 GCA_964351065.1 uncultured Pseudomonadales bacterium | reverse complement strand
CGATATCACCGTCGAAGGCGAGACGATCTCCACCCACAGACGAAGTCACACTAAACTGGGCATCCGTTGCCGCATAGACCCCCAGGTAGTAGGTCGTACCTGGCTTGATTTCTGGTATAGAAACAACCTTTTGCTGGCCCGGCGTCAGAACACCGAACGCTTCGGTTCCGTAAACGCCCTGTCCACGATCGTCGTCGTCATACCAGTCAACAAAATTAGTAGAGCCCCTGCCTAAAGAAGGCATACTACTAGTGGTCAATTGGTTACCAGGCGGTACCTCAGAGCGAATAAATCCGACCACCTGACCACTTTCTACATTCAAGTCCAATGTCCACTCGGTGGGTGTGCTTTCCACTTGATTGGTAGACGCCTTGGGGAATTTGATGCGGTAATAACGCATATCCCGCGCAGCCAGCACCTGATTGTTGAATCCACCCGGACCAATGGGCAGTTCTTGCGTTAATCCTGTTTCATCCTGCAACACGCCACCCTCATCCTCTACACCGGCCGCGGAGACCTTGATGCGATAACGTGCATTTGAATTCACTGATTCGACGGCAATCCAAATATCCTCACCGGTAAACCTGGAAGATACCGTATAAGTTCCTGGGATGGTTACCCAATTGGCACGAAGCGTTCCAGAGAGGTTTACGAAGGACCGATCGAAATCGTTACTGTCGATATTGCCTGGAGGTGCACCAAAGGCGAGATAGGTATTAGCCTGTCCACTGGATACCTCTATCTGGGTACGAATATGGCCCGTATTGTCAGCGGGCACCGATACGCGGTAGAAATCAAAACGGCCCTCTGCGAGTTCAATGCTTTGATCCCCTGTAACGCTGCTGATCACGGCACTGCCCGCATCAGAAATGCCAGAGTCTCCAATGACGGGTTTCGATAACCCCGGCGTACTGAATGACACGCCCTGCTGCGGCAATTGCCAATCGCGCCGTGGGCGAACCATTTTGCTCTGGAGTTGATACTCGGTGTTGCCCGTAGGCGCCACTTCAACGACCCAGGGGGCGGGGGCGCGCCGGGGGGGGGGAGATGATCTGTAGAGCCGGC
>CAYGNA010000244.1:0-5282 GCA_964351065.1 uncultured Pseudomonadales bacterium | reverse complement strand
CATACCAGGTGCCTGGTTCTAGCCGGTTGCCAACAGATGTCAGGTACAAACCTCCTGACTGTTTTGTGAAGGTGGCATTGGCGCAGTCTGGCGCTCCTGGCAGGCAGCCTTTGCGAACCCTGATGCTGGCATCACCTGAAAGGTCTGCCAGTAACAGTTCCCAACCCAGAACAGGTTCACCTGCCACGGCAGCAGGAACCTCAACACGGTAAAAATTGCTTGAACCGTCGAACAGCGTCTCGGTCTCGATGCCACCATCAAAGAGCAGATCTTGCGCGACGCCGGCCTTCACCTGCAGCCGATAACTGGCGTTACTTTCCGCATAGCGGGATAGCGCGACATTAACGCTGAAATCTCCAGCCTCTGGCGAGGATAGAGTGATCAGACCCGCACCTGTTGCGTCCCGCTGCCAGCCGTGATCACTGGATTCGAAACCAGTCGAGGGTTGTACCATCCGCTCGACACCCAGGTCATCGCGGCGCACCGACAGGTAAACCTGTAGATTGTCTGAACCATCAAGACCACCAATGAGATCGACCACACGGATTTCCAGGCTATCGACTCCCTCTGGCACCCTAAAGCGGTATTGGCGTTGTTGGGTCAGCCCCAACGTCTCAGGCTGCTCGACAGTACCCCATGCCAGGGGGCTACCCACAGTCAGTGCCAGATCGGTTTTACTACTCACAGGCACTTCACCGACGCTGGTTAAACGGTAATCGGTCTGGCCCGTGCCGTAACGGCCGAAGTTGGGAGCTGCATTTTGTCCCTCACCTAACACCGCAACAAAATAATCACCTCCCTGCACGGTTTCGCGATACATGGCCAAATTGGAATCATAGTCACCCGCGTAAAGATTGTAAGAATCACCAAACGGCACACGGGCACCCAGGCGGTCAATACGCTCATTTACCGTTGCAGCATTGGGAATACCACCAAAGCGAAGCGCCATGGTGGACTGGCCCAGAATATCTTCCTTGACCAACGACCAACTGCTGGCGCCCTCGGGCACACTCACCTTATAGAAGGCCAGGTCTCCAGGCACGCCAATGCTCGCATTCACACTGCCGCCTGCAAACGCCAGTGGTTGAACCGGGACACCAAAAGCTTCGCCATTCAACGTACCTTCGCCAATACCGCGCGAATGCAACGTGTAGCTGATCGCTTGATTGCCGCTATTGCTGGTCACGCCAATGTAATAGGTGCCGGGCTCCAATGGATTACCCATACCCATCAATAAGCGATAGCCTGCCTGTTGCGCATCCGAGGTTTGTGATGGGCTGTTCCAATATGCGCTGAGCGGCAGTATCTGCGATTCCATCTGCCAATTTTCACAATTAAGTACCGGATTGCGATCATAGGAAGAATTGAAACCGCAAACTTCATACGAACGATCTGCTGTCAAATCCTCTGGGAAAGAACCACGCCGAATCACAAAGTTGGGATCACCCACCACATCTGTTAAACGAACTTCCCAACCGAGGGCCTCCGGCGGAACTTCAACCTCGAAGTAACGCCAGCGATCGGATAGCTCTTGCGCCTGTTGATCAGTTACGGCGACCGTACCTGTATTGAACTCAAGCGCATCCGATGTGACCACATAAGCATTCACCTGCAGCCTGAAACTGGCTTCGCTTTGAGCATACTGGGATAAAACAACATTCAGGCTGTAATCCCCGGCCGCAGGTGAGGCCAGTGTGATAATGCCTGCGCCAGATTTATCGAATTGCCAGCCATGATCACTGGATTCCGTTGGTGTAGCGGGTGCCACAAGCCTCTCAACACCAACATCATCGCGACGCAGAGACAGATAGACCCCGTCACGGTTTAAATGATCAAGTCCACCCACGAGATCAAGCAAACGAACTTCCAGGCTATCAATACCCTCCAGCACGCGGAAGCGGTACTGACGCTGCTCCGCTAACCTCAACGTTTCAGGTTCTCCAGCAGTACCCCACTCCAGGGGAGCACCCACCGTCAGCGGCGCGTTCGTTTTACTGCTCACCGGTACTTCACCAACGCTGGTTAAACGGTAATCGGTCTGGCCGGTGCCGTAACGGTAGGTTTCCGGCGAACCCTGCCCCTCTGCCAGCACCGCAACATAATAATCACCCGCCTGTACTGTCTCGCGGTACATGGTTACAGCAGGATCGTAATTTCCAGCATAGAGATGATAAAAATCGCTGAAAGGCACGCGAGCGCCCAGGCGATAAATATCTGCGGTAACTGTCGCTGCGTTCGGAATGCCACCAAAACGAAGCGCGATGGTGGACCTGCCGACGTTATCCTCTTTTACTAGCGCCCAGCTGTTGGCGCCCTCAGGTACACTCACTTTGTAAAACGCCAGATCGCCAGGCGCAGCAATGCTGACATCCACGCTGCCACCAGCATAAGCCAGTGATTGCACCGGAATACCCCAGGCATCACCATTAAACGTACCTTCACCAATACCGCGCGACTGCAGCGTATAACTAATGGGTTGATTGCCGCTGGCGCTGGTCACACCAATGAAATAGGTACCCGGTTCCAGTGGATTGCCCATACCCATCAGTAATCGATAGCCTGCCTGCTTGGCATTCGAGGTTTGAGATGGGGCATTCCAATAGGAGCCGAGCGGCAGTATCTGCGACCCGGTTTGCCAGTTGTCACAATTAAGCACTGGATTACGATCACTGGATGAATTGTATCCGCAAACTTCATACGAGCGTTCTGCTGTCAGATTCTCCGGCAACGCGCCACGGCGAATTACAAAGTTCGCATCACCCACCACGTCTGTTAATCGCACTTCCCAACCGAGGGCTTCGGGAGGAACCTGGACCTCGTAGTAACGCCAGCGGTCGGATAGCTCTTGCGCCTGTTGATCAACAACCGTGACAGTCCCGGTATTGATATCCAGTGTTTCCAGAGTGACCGCGTAAGCATTCACCTGCAGCTGATAACTGGCTTCGTTTTCGGCATAACGGGACAACGCGACATTCAGGCTGTAATCCCCTGCCGCGGGCGAGGCCAGTGTGATTATCCCTGCGCCGGAGGCATCGTATTGCCAACCGTAATCACTGGATTCAAAGCTAGTTGCGGGATGTACCAACCGCCCCTCACCTACATCATCGCGGCGCAGGGATAGATAAACCTGTTGCCTGTTCAGCGAATCAAGACCGCCGGTGAGGTCTGTCAAACGAACTTCCAGACTATCCATACCCTCTGGCACTCGGAAGCGATACTGCCGCTGCTCAGTAAGTCTCAGCGTTTCAGGTTGCTCCGCCGTACCCCACTCCAGGGGAGTACCTACTGTCAGCGGCGCATCCGTTTTACTGTCAACCGGCACCTCACCAACACTGGTTAAACGATAGTCGGTCTGTCCGGTGCCATATCGACCAGTGTTACTTGCTGCATTCTGCCCTTCGCCCAATACAGCAATATAGTAGTCACCCGACTGTACGGTCTCGCGGTACATAGCGACATCAGGATCATAATTACCGGCATACAGATGATAAAAGTCGCTAAAGGGTACGCGCGCGCCCAGACCGTCAATATTTGCAGTAACCGTCGCTGCATTGGGTATGCCACCAAAACGAAGCGCCATAGAAGACCCGCCCAGGGTATTCTCTTTGACTAACGACCAGCTTTTGGCGCCCTCAGGCACACTCACTTTGTAAAACGCCAGATCACCAGGCTCGGCTATGCTGGCATCTACATTGCCACCAGCATAAGCCAGGGATTGCACCGGAATACCCCAGGCATCGCCGTTGAGCGTACCTTCACCAATGCCGCGCGACTGCAGGGTGTAGCTAATGGTCTGGTTGCCGCTGCTGCTGATCACGCCGATGTAATAGACCCCGGGCTCGAGTGGATTACCCATCCCCATCAGCAGGCGATTGCCTGCCTGTTGCCCATTTGCAGTTTGAGAAAGGCCACTCCAATAGGCGTTGAACGGTAGTATTGCGACTCAGTCTGCCAATTGTCGCAATTGAGCATTGGATTACGATCACTGGAAGAGTTGAAACCGCAAACTTCATACGAGCGGTCTGCTATCAAATTCTCTGGCAAGGTACCGCGGCGAATCACAAAATTGGCGTCACCCACAACGTCCGTTAACCGCAGTTCCCAGCCCAGCGCCTCAGCAGGCACGTCAACACGGTAAAAGCTGAACTGACCCGAAGGAACTGAACTCCTGGTGATTTCACCCTGATTGAAATCCAGCAGGGTTGGTGCAATTTCTGTCGTAGTGAGTTGAAAGCTGCCCAGGTTGCCGTTCGGCGAATAGATGCCGATGTACCAGACGTCAGCCTGGTGTGCAGGTCTTTGCAATTGACCCGTATCGGACAGGTAATCGTTAATGGTTTGAACTTGCGTGTTTGGACCAAATCGAAACGTCCACTCACCCGGCAGAGAGTTACGCCTTAACGCAATTTTGGTGCCTGGTGTCTGATTGGACAGTTCGAGCAACCAACCCAAAACACCCAACTGACTGTCGAGATTATCAACACGGTAATATCGCCATTCTTCGCCCGACTCGTATTCTGAATCGTTGGTAACCGGCGCTTCATTAACAAACGAGAGAGGCGCGACCGAGGGTGCGGTGGAAACCAAACGATAGTTTGTGCCAGGTGGTGCAACCACTGTTACGTACCAGGCGCCGTCACTGAGCGTATCAGGCACCAGGGTTATTCTTTCATCGTTGGTACCGGGTTTCTCCGATAGCGCATCGTTGTATCTTTCATTTGGAATCTCACCGCGCCGCACATAGAGATCTGCATTGCTGTCCATATTCTCCAGCGAGATGGTCCAGCCAATTTCATCGGCAGGAACATCCACTCGATAAGTGGTGTAGACACGGGTTGACTCGCCATCCAGCGGCATGCCCATCTGCGCATCAAGCGTAAAGTGATGCGACGAAGCACCCTCAGACGTGTCCGCAATGAATCCTGGCTGTGCACCAGGAATTAAGGCGCTGGTTTGCCGGGAAATGAGAACCTGTTCTGAGCTATCCAATGGCCTGTGTAAAAAGCCACCCACCGAAAAGCCATAGCGCCCGACTTCCAATTCCGGGGGTACCAACAACCGTGACCCGCTATGGTACTCACCATCCAGACAGTTTGAACTGCTGTAATCAATTAGCCCAACGCCCCCATGATTGAGACATACACGACGCCCTGAAGGTACGTATAGTTCCCAGCCACCGGTGCCAGAAGGAATATTGGTGCTGAAGACGGTTGTATGTTCACCATTCGGCGAAAGCGGGAATTGGTATCTGCCTATCTCATCAGGCGGCGCCAGTTCATGGA
>CAYGNA010000243.1:0-6387 GCA_964351065.1 uncultured Pseudomonadales bacterium | reverse complement strand
CACCAAAAGGCGCATGGGTCAGTTCAAACGCCACGTCCCGGTGCTGGCTGATCACGTCGAACACGCGAACTGCCTGAGCCATAATCTCGGGGCCAATCGCGTCTCCATCGAGAATCGCTACCTTGTATGCATTGGTCATGACTTGGGTCTCCTGGCAAAAGCCGCGAATTCTAACTCATTTATAGATGAGAAAGGGCTCCCGCTCTTCAATCCAGCCGGTCAGTTGGGTGTTCAGCAGGTCGTCAAACGCTGTAAAACCTGCATTGGGGTCATCGACCCAGGCTCGTAGTGCAGGGCCGCCATTAATGACGTCAATCGGTATCCTGTCCAGCTCATATTCGTAGTCGTGGTGTCGCCATAGCTCGAACCCGGGCAGTTGCTGACGAATCACTTTCAACAGTCCGGCTACCAGTCGATAAGGCCGAAACCGCTCATGCTGGTAGGAAGTGGTGTCGGTGTGGAACTGCAGTCCATTGCAGAGTTCGCCGGTATGCTTGTGAAATGTGGGCTGAAAATAGCAGGGTCTGATAAAGACGCCATCACACCAGTCCGGCGCATTAGTGCTCAGTTCTGCGAGAACGTCGTTAAATGGGAGTGCCGGAGCGCCAATCACCTCCAGTGGTGTGGTGGTGCCCCGGCCCTCAGATAAAGTAGTACCTTCGAGCAACACAGTACCGGGAAAACAACGCGCCATGTTCAGACTGCTGGCATTGGGGCTCGGATTGATCCAGGGACGCTGCAACAGCGGCCAGCCAAAACCCGGCGCTTCATTGGGTGAATAACCTGACATTTCTATAACCCTGAGGTCTACATCAAGTTTTCCGCTTGCAATAAACCAGCGGGCCAGTTCCCCGGTGGTAAGACCGTGTCTCGTGGGCAGCAGGTCGCAACCAACAAAGCTTTCTTCACCCGGAACAAGGCGCAGGCCGTCAACGGGTCGTCCAGCCGGGTTAGGTCTGTCCAACACCCAGATGGCTAGATTGGTGTTGCTGGCAGCCTCAAGGAAATAGCGCAGGGTAGAGATGTAGGTATAGATTCGACAACCCACATCCTGCAGATCAAAGAGCACGATATCCAGGTCTTGCAACATTGTGGGGGTTGGCCGTCGGTGCTCCCCATAGAGACTGATGACCGGGATTCCCCTTGCCGGGTCAAAATAATCCTCGGACTCAATCATGTTGTCCTGCTTTTCACCCCGCATTCCGTGTTGGGGTCCAAATGCGGCAACCAGGTTCACCCCGGCATCCATCAGCGCGTCTACGCTATGCTGCTGGAGGCCACTCATTGACGCCGGGTTTGCGACCAATCCAACCCGGGCCCGGCGTAGTTCGCCAAACCGGTCAAGGTTAGCTAACAGATTGTCGATACCCGCAGAGAATTCCATCACGATGCCCGCCTTACAATGAGCGTGTGTCCGTCGCGTCTATGAAAGTCCGGGCGTACTCCCGGGTGATTGAGTGCGAAGAAGGTGTGGCCGGCTGAGGTGCGGCCGGCTGAGGTGTGGCCGGCTGAGGTGCGGCCGGCTGAGGTGCGGCCGGCTGAGGTGTGGCCGGCATCCTGCTTGTGCTCAAGGATGGTAGCGACACCAACCCGAAATAAGTCGTCAGTGGCAGCACTGCAAAAGCGCAGTCGGGCTTCAAGATAAGCCTCGTCCTGCGTCAGGGTAAACTGGCTGTGTTCACAGACAAGATCTCTGGTTTCCTGCATGTCTTCCCTTACGTCGCTAAAAGAAAAGGTATTCCAGTCACCCCCGGGTGACAGGTTGAACTCGTAGTAGTGCGTTGCCGCCGCCGGGCCTATAAAGAATTCAAAGCAGGTATTTTGCCATAGCCCCATGACGCGTTTCGGGTTGTCAGTGCGCGCCGGCCACAGGATGCTATTGGTATTGCCTCCAAGCGCCCAGGCGCAGAGAATCTCATCTCCCGAAAGTGAAAATTCGACGTCGATTGCAGAGACCCAGGCGCATGGGGTAAACGGAATCAGCGATGTGTGCATGGTATGCTTCGGTAGCCCGGTCAGGTCAAGCTTACCAGCGGCAGTATCAATGGGCACAGTCCTTTGGAGAGATTGAGAATGACGAAATTTGATTTCGATCTGTTTGTGATCGGCGTTGGATCTGGCGGTGTTCGGGCTGCCCGGATGAGTGCTGCATATGGCGCACGGGTTGCCACCGCTGAAGATCGCTACATGGGCGGCACTTGCGTCAATGTGGGTTGCGTACCAAAAAAACTGTTCGTTTACGCGTCTCACTATGCAGAGGACTTCAGAGATGCGAGCGGTTACGGCTGGCAGGTGACGCCGCCTGAGTTTAACTGGCAGACCCTGTTGGAAAATAAAAACCGGGAAATCGAACGCCTGAATGGTATTTACCGCGGGTTGCTTGACAACGCGGGGGTGACTCACTTTGACGGCCGCGCGAGAATTGTTGATGAACACCATGTGTCTATCGGTAACAAGACGGTCGCGGCGGAAAAGATCCTGGTAGCAACCGGTGCATGGCCTTCAGTACCCGAGTTTCCCGGCCGGGAGCACGTCATCACCTCCAATGAGGCATTCTTCATTGATGAGTTGCCGAGACATGTGCTTATTGTGGGTGGTGGGTACATCGCAGTTGAGTTCGCCGGGATTTTTGCCGGCCTCGGTGCGGAAACCCATCTTTCCTATCGAGGCTCACTGTTTCTGCGCGGATTTGATGATGACGTGCGAGCAGCAGTTGCAGCAGACCTGGCTGCCAAGGGCATTAATCTGCACTTCAACAGTGATGTTACGGCCATAGCCAAGACCGCAGACGGGCGCTTCGCTGTGGATTTTGCAGATGGTACCCGGATGACCACGGACCTCGTTATGTATGCAACCGGACGCGATCCCGCGGTCAAGGACATCGGGCTTGAAAACGTTGCCGTCGAGACGGGTCCCAATGGCGCGATTATAGTTAATGATGATTTTCAGACATCAGTGCCGTCTATTTATGCGCTCGGCGATGTTACTCACCGCTGGCAACTCACCCCGGTTGCCATTGCCGAGGCCATGGCATTTGCCCGTACACAGTTCCTCGGTCAACCAACTTCAATGGACTATGAATTTATACCCACTGCGGTGTTTTGCCAGCCCAACATAGGCACCGTTGGTAGAACGGAAGAAGAGGCGCGCATGCATTATGGTGACGTCGACATCTACCGGACCAGTTTTCGCGCCATGAAACACACGTTAAGTGGCAACAACGAGAAAACCCTGATGAAAATCATCGTCGACAGGGCTACCGACCGGGTTGTTGGCGCTCACATGGTCGGCGCTGAGGCGGGTGAGATTATTCAGGGTATTGCGATTGCCATGAAGGCCGGGGCGACCAAAGCAGACTTTGATGCCACGGTGGGTATCCATCCGACAACGGCTGAAGAGTTTGTGACGATGCGAGAGCCCGTGACCCTGTGAGCCCAAAGTTTTATCTGCTAAGGTCTCCGGCTTCTTCCTAACTGCATATTGGGGCGCACTTGGACCAGATATCAAATATCCTGAACCTGCTTGATGGCTTTCTTGGATCGGCTGTCTGGTTCCCATATATCCTGCTTGGAACCGGGCTCTTTTTTACAATCTACCTGAAGTTTCCCCAAATCCGTTATTTTAATCATGCCTGGCGTATTGTTCGCGGCAAGTATGACCGGGCTGGCGATGAGGGTGACGCATCACATTTCCAGGCACTCTCCACGGCGATCTCCGGCACCGTCGGTACCGGGAATATTGGCGGTGTTGGACTCGCGATTTACCTCGGTGGCCCGGCCGCGCTGTTCTGGATGTGGATGACTGCATTTCTGGGTATGACCACAAAGTTTGTTGAGGTCACCTTGTCGCACAAGTACCGGGAAAAGGACGCGGACGGTCATATTGTTGGTGGCCCCATGTACGTGATGGAACGCCGCCTCAATATGAAGTGGTTGGCCGTGCTGTTTGCCGTTGCCACCGTTGTGAGTTCTTTTGGCTCTGGCAACCTGCCGCAGAGCAACAATATTGCCAACGGAGTTGAGTCCGCATTTGGCATTCCCACCTGGATTACAGGTGGCGTGCTGGCGATACTGTTGGGGCTTGTCATTATTGGTGGCGTGAGCCGCATCGTTAAAGTCGCCGAACGTATTGTGCCACTCATGGCAGTCATTTATGTGGTCGGTGCGCTCGGTGTGATTGTTGTTAACATGCCGCAGGTCGTTGACTCGTTTATCTCCGTATTCAGCAACGCATTCACTGGCACTGCTGCTACCGGTGGTTTTCTCGGTGCCAGTTTTGCCTATGCCTTCAACCGTGGTGTAAACCGTGGCCTTTTCTCGAATGAAGCAGGACAGGGGTCTGCACCTATCGCGCACGCGGCGGCTAGAGCCCATGAACCCGTGTCTGAAGGAATGGTCTCGATCCTTGAGCCGTTTATTGACACGATAATTATCTGCACCCTGACCGGGTTGGTGATCCTCTCGTCAGGCGTCTGGACAGAAAAATTCGAGAACGACTTCCAGGCATTTGATACAGAAATACTGGTCGGCCAGTACAGCGAAACTGATGCCGCGCAACGGGAACAGCTGTTTAATCACCTTAGCTTTGGCGAGTCTTTACCGCGCTATTCGGGTGAACTCCAACTGATAGACGGGAAGGTCTCTGACGCCGACATCACAATCATTCACAATCGCTCGATTGCTGAAGAGGTGATCTTTCTCCGCAGTGACATACCCGTTACAGGACCCGTCAGTATTGTTGACGGATCTGTTTCCAGTGAGGGAGTCTCACTGCGCGGCAGGTCCCTGGTGCATTCTGTAGACCTTACCTCCAAGGCATTCAATCGGGGGATTTTTGGTGACTACGGGCAATACATCGTATCAATCGGCCTTGTGCTGTTTGCTTTTTCTACCGCAGTGGCATGGTCATACTACGGTGACCGGGCAATGACCTACCTGTTTGGGGTCAAATCGGTGATGGGTTATCGATTGCTCTACGTTATCGGTTTTTTTGTGGCGGCAATTGCTGACACCTCTCTGGTTTGGCTGGTATCCGCCATTACTATCGCCCTGATGACACTGCCCAACCTCTTTTCCCTGTTGATGCTTTACCGTGAGATGGACGAGACCATCGACGAGTACTGGGAGAACTTCAGGAAAGAACGCCCGGAAGGCGTTTAACCATGGCAGCGGTGATTGAGGGTTCGGTACATCCGGCATTTGAGCGCCGTCGCAGCGTTGGTATTGAATCGCTTAATCTGGTTGTTGAGGAGTATGTCCATACCAGAACTGGTGCGCTGCACTACCATCTGGCGTCTGACCATGAGGAAAATGTCTTCATGGTGGCGTTTCGAACCGTGCCGATGGACTCTACCGGGGTTGCTCACATCCTCGAACATACGGTTTTGTGCGGCAGTGAAAAGTACCCGGTCAGGGATCCGTTTTTCTGGATGATTCGGCGATCGCTGAATACGTTCATGAACGCCTTTACCACTAATGACTACACGGCTTACCCGTTCGCGAGCCAGAATCGTCGGGACTTCAACAATCTGCTGGACGTGTATCTCGACGCGGTCTTTTTTGCGCGCCTGGATCCCCTGGACTTTGCCCAGGAAGGGCACCGGGTAGAGTTTGAATCGCCATCCGATCCAGATACAGATCTTGTCTATCGCGGCGTTGTCTACAATGAGATGAAAGGCGATAGCAGTTCAGCCGTGTCGGTGCTGTATGAAGAACTGCAGAAAGCCCTTTACCCAACTACCACCTACCACTACAACAGCGGGGGAGATCCAGGCCATATTCCCGACCTACAGTATGCTGATCTCCAACATTTTTATCGCACCCATTACCACCCGGGCAACGCGGTATTCATGACGTTTGGGAATATTCCCGCCGCCAGGCTGCAGGCATCTTTTGAAGACAAGGCCCTTGCCCGGTTTAACGAAACGTCTCCGCGTATCCAGGTCGGACAGGAGCGGCGCTATCTTGAGCCCCAGCGAGTAAGGAGCGTGTATGGCATAGACAAGGGAGAGACGCCAACAGCAAAAACTCATATTGTGATCGCCTGGCTACTTGGACAGAACACGGATCTGGAAATGCTGCTTAAATGTAATCTGCTGTCTGATGCGCTGCTTGATACCGCGGGATCGCCGCTGCGACTCGCACTTGAGACTACGCCACTGGCCGGCGCTGTATCGCCAATATCCGGTCTGGAAGAAACAGCCTTCGAAATGAGTTTTGTCTGTGGGGTCGAGGGCAGTGAGGCGATGCACACCGATGCTGTAGAAATCCTTGTGATGGAGACACTCAGGGAAGTAGCCAGGGTAGGTTTGCCCCAGGAAAAACTCGAGGCATGCTTGCATCAACTCGAACTTAGCCAGCGGGAGATAGGTGGCGACGGATCACCTTT
>CAYGNA010000242.1:0-6406 GCA_964351065.1 uncultured Pseudomonadales bacterium | reverse complement strand
ATCGAAGCCCAAATGGTCACCGTCTTTAAAGACGGTGACCATTTGGGCTTCGATATCAACCGCAGCAAGCTCAGCCAAAGCGCGTTTTGCCATCCGAAACAGCTCTTTTTGGGTGGCACTACGAATCGACTCGTGCAGTTCTGCCATCTTGTTTTGTAACGCCTTCTGCCGTTTGCTCTCAAGCGCTTCTGCGGCTTGCCGAGCTTCATCCAACAGGCGTTTTTGTTCTGCATCGGCGGTTTTGGTCGCCTCGGCCATCATCTGGTCGCGCTGTTGGTCAAATTCGAGGTTCTTGGCCTCAAAGCTGGCTTTTGCCTGGCTGGCCTCCTCGCTGACCTTGTCAGCACGAGCCAATTCATCAGCGATCCTTTTCTCCCGCGCATCTATGGCATTGAGAATGGGCTGGTAAAGAAAGCGCTTCATCAACCAGACCAGAATAATGAAGTTCAGTGCTTGTGCGCCGACGGTGAACCAATCTATGAGCATGGGTTATTGACCCGCAGCCTGTGCCATGGCCTGCGCTTGTGTCAGTGCTGCGTTCCAGAACGGATTGGCGAAAAGCAGAATCATCGATACGACGAAGCAGTAAATCGCCGTGGATTCAATCATGGCAAGGCCAACAAACAAGGTGCGCGTAATCGTGGCAGAGGCGTCGGGCTGTTGGGCGAGTGAGCTTAAGGCGCTCGCCACGGCCCGGCCTTCGCCAAGCGCCGGGCCCATTGTGCCAAAACCAGTGGTTAAGCCAGCCATTACAATCGAGGCCACGGCAATAATAGTTAAGCTGTCCATAAAATCTCCTCAGGTGGAATTGGTAGCAGGGCGAGTCCTGCTTTGTGTCGCCGCTGCGATATAGACGGCGGCCAGGATGCTGAAAATATAGGCTTGCACCATCCCGGTCAGCAGTCCCAGGAGTGTCATGACAATTGGGAAAATGAACGGTGTAATCGTGAGCAAGATTGCGATAATCATGGCGCCGCTCATCATGTTGCCGAACAACCGTACCGCGAGCGCCAGGGTGCGTGACAATTCGCTGATGAGGTTAAACGGCAGCATGATGATTGTTGGTTTGAGGTATGACGCGAGGTAACTGCCTATACCCTGCTCCTGAATACCAAACAGGGGCACAACAACAAAAACGCATAGCGCCAGTGCGGTTGTGGTTGACAGTGATCCCGTCGGCGGTTCAAACCCGGGAATTACGGTGCACAGTGCTGCTGATGCGACAAAAAGAAATAGTGTGCCCAGAAATCCTATGTAGTATTCGGGGTTGCTTAACCCGACCTCCTCAATCTGCTTCACGATTCCCGTGACGACAATTTCAAGCAGGTTTTGCCAGCGTGAACGCTCAAGTGTGGTCGACAGTCCACGTGTAATCAGAAAGGAGAAAGTCGTCAAACCAAGCATCAAAGCCCAGGTGAACACGATGGTGGCGTTAAGCTTGCCCCATCCGAATTGCCAGAAGATGATCTCGTCAGGACTAAGGTGCATGGTGAATCTCATCGCTTGTGTGACCGCTTGACTGGACAGGCGCTTTTTCGATGGAGGAGGGGGTTGCTTGCCAAAACTGAAAAGCGAGACCTGTCACCACAAAACCTGCCATACAGGCAACAATTCGTTGCCATTCACCGTTGCTGACAAAATACAATCCTGTTAGTACCAGGCTGCCTCGCAACAATAGACTGCTGGAAAACCACAGGAAAGGGTGCTGCGAGAGGAGGCCGCGGCTAACGGTTATGTAGAGGCCACCGTAGAAGATCACACCGAGGCCAATCCCTGCGAAGCCCGACAATAGGAGTTCCAACTGGTCAATCATGATTTTTTGTCTCGGTTGGTTCATGCATTTCACGCTGTTCCTTGCCAACCCAATGCCAGGCATTGAAGCAGCCTACGTATACCCGGCGATGAGCAGCGCCAGGGTAAAGCTGTGCTCTGCCGGGTAATGGCGGTCCAGCCATAGGCCGAGCGCTGCACCGAGTAGCGTGGGTATCGCCACCGACCAGCCAATCAGTCCCATCATGCCAAGACCAAACCAGATGCCCGGTGTGTCGATGGCCTTCGCCTTGAGTTTGCGCGTGGCTTTGGTGCCCACTGTCTCGGTGAAAGGCTCCTGTTCTGGATGATCCTGCTTGCCACTCAAACTAACCTCCACGACGGTCTTGTGCCTGGCTTGTATGCTTTTCGGCTTTCATGGTTAAAGCGCCTGATGATGAAAGGCTGTCACCCTGCGCATAAAGTCACTTTCCATTTTTTGAAATACCCAATGTACTTTTTTGTCCTCGGCACTTTGTTGCATAAACGCTTGCTCTACGTTGTCTCGCAGTTGATCCAGTTCGGTGCCGGCAATCGCGTGTCTCACCGAAATGACAACTGCTGATCCCGTTTTCACGAGTACTCCGGCATCAACAGCGACATAAATCTCGACGTTTGATTGATCAGTCTCTGAGAAAACCTGGTAGCTCAAAATACCGGGCACAATGGCAGCAACGCAGTCCAGACGCTGCGGTAGTAACCCAAAACTCCCCTGGCGGGTTTCCACCACGATATGTTGCACCTTCGTTTCGTCCTTAAAGACGCCGAAGGGCAATAACACCTTAAGGTTCATCGTGTGTGTTCACGTCTTCGTCCGTGTTGACGCTATCAGCGTTGCCTTCGGGTGAAGAATCATCAGGATCTGGCGGCTGACTCGCTTCATTGATACCACCAATCATGTAAAGGGTATGCTCGGGCCTCTCGCTAAATTCATCCTGTAATATGCGCTCGCATCCCGAGAGTGCATCCTCAAGTGCCACAAGTTTGCCGGGCATGCCGGTAAATTGTTCGGTGGTGAAGAAAGGCTGTGTGAAAAATCGTTCGAGACGTCTGGCACGACCCACAACTTTGCGGTCTTCCGCCGACAATTGCTCCAGTCCGAGCATGGAGATCATGTCTTTCAGTTCTGCGTACTGCGCCAGGGTGCGGCGAATTTCCTGGGCCAGGTTGTAGTGACGTTCACCCAGAATACCTGGCGTTGCCATTTTGGAGTTGGACAGCAATGGGTCGATGGCGGGATAGAACCCTTCGCTTGCGCGCTTGCGCGACAGCACGATGGATGCAGAAAGGTGCGAGAAGGTATGCACTGCCGCCGGATCGGTAAAATCGTCAGCGGGCACATATACCGCCTGAATAGACGTAATGGCGCCAGCCTGTGTATTGGCAATACGTTCTTCCAGGCTGGCCAACTCTGTTGCCAGGGTTGGCTGGTAACCAAGGCGCGATGGCATCTGCCCCATGAGTGCAGAGATCTCGGCACCCGCCTGAATAAACCGGAAGATATTGTCGATTAACAGCAGCACATCGCGGTGTTCTTCATCGCGAAAGTACTCCGCCATGGTGAGCGCTACCTGTCCGACCCGAAAGCGACTGCCTGGTGGTTCGTTCATTTGCCCAAAGACCATCACCATGTTGGGCAACACACCAGCGGCGTTCATCTCGCGGTACAACTCCTCCCCTTCGCGGGAGCGTTCGCCAATGCCGCAGAACAGGCTGACGCCGTCGTGGTGCCCGACCATGTTGTGGATCATCTCAGCCAACAAAACCGTTTTGCCCACACCGGCACCACCAAACAAACCGGCTTTGCCGCCGCGTTCGAGTGGTACGAGTACATCAATCACCTTGATCCCGGTCAGAAAGGTTTCCGGGTGCGTGGAGCGAGTCTCCAGTGGGGGCGGCGCTTTGTGTACTGATTGCCACTTGATGCCTTCAAGGGCAGGCCCGCCATCAATGGTATTACCAAACACATCAAACATTCGCGCTCGAATGGTCTTGCCAACAGGTGCCATCAGCGGGTTCCCGGTATCGACAACCGCCATGCCGCGGGCCAGGCCCTGAGTTGGCGTCAGTGCAATGGCACGAATCCTGTGCGCATTGAGATGTGTTAATACTTCGAGGGTGATGCTGGCGTCTTCTGTGTGCAGCAAAGAATAAATGGGCGGTAGTTCAGTGAATTGAACATCCACCACACTGCCAGCCACTGACACGACGGTGCCCTGGTTAGGCGTGGTGATATTGGTGTTCATTTCAGTAGCTTCCTGACGTGTGTGTCCAGCACCAAGATAACCACAATAGCACCAGCCCAACGCTAACTATGTGCGGTAGCAGACAGACCCACGTAAAGCGCAGTTACAGACTGCTGGTGGCCGTCAGGTATCCTGTTGAGTCGAACCCCTTATAGCCGGGAAGTTGACGACCATGCTTGATATTGCTGCTGTGTGCATTGTTATCACCGCCCTACTGGCGTACCTGAATCACCGGTTCATCGGTATCCCCACCACGATTGGCGTAATGGCAGGCGCGCTTGTGATCTCCCTTTCGCTGATTGGCCTTGATGCCCTTGGCATTGCCCACGGGATACTGGTCTATGAAGAGTCGTTGTTACACGCTATCGATTTTTCGGATGTGCTGATGCAGGGGATGTTATCCCTGTTGTTGTTTGCCGGAGCCCTGCATGTTGACCTTTCAGAGTTAAGGGCGCATCGCGTTTCTGTCGCCGGGCTAGCCCTCGTTGGCACGGTGCTATCGACGCTGATAGTGGGGCTATTGATATGGATTGCCTTGCCGCTCGCGGGCTTGGACATGTCGCTCCTGTACTGCCTGCTGTTTGGTGCGTTGATTTCCCCCACAGACCCCATTGCCGTCATGGGCATCCTGAAGTCTGCGAAAGCACCGAAAGAAGTGGAAGTCGTGATCGCGGGAGAATCGCTTTTTAACGATGGTGTCGGCGTTGTCATTTTTGCGCTACTGCTGGGCATTGTTACCAGCGGTGAAATGCCTTCCGTAGGCGAAGGGCTCGTGAAGCTGCTGCACGAGGCGGGGGGTGGATTGCTGTTCGGACTATTGATCGGTTATGTCACCTTTCGCATGATGAAGAGTATCGACAACTACCAGGTAGAGGTGCTCCTGACGCTTGCCGCAGTTACCGGCGGCTATGCAGTGGCGAGTGAATTGCATGTGTCAGGACCGCTCGCCATGGTGGTTGCGGGTCTGATTGTCGGCAACCACGGTCGGGCACTGGCGATGTCCAATGAAACCCGGCGATACGTCGATATGTTCTGGGAGTTGATTGACGAAATCCTGAATGCCACGCTGTTTGTGCTGATGGGCATGGAAATCCTGCTGGTATCGTTCTCAACGAGCCTCGGTATAGCCGGTGCCCTCGCCATCACTGTGACACTGGTCGCGAGATTGCTGACGGTCGGCCTGCCCGCGGCCTTCCTGCGCAAGGCACTCAAGCTCCCCGCGGGAGCCTGGAAGATCCTGACCTGGGGCGGGCTGCGTGGTGGCATATCGGTGGCGCTCGCCTTGTCCCTGCCAGCCGGGACCGAACGGGACGTAATCGTTGCGCTGACCTATAGCGTGGTCGTATTCTCGATTCTGGTTCAAGGGTTGACTATTGGTCGTGTCACTCGAAGTGCAAATTTTTGAGTCAGTTGGTGATTGTGAGTGGTTAACCACATAAAAATTTATCCCAAAGCCGAAGTCACCTGTTCGAATTGCCAGGCTTGCTGCTGTCGGCTGGAAGTCATGATTATTAGCGACACAGGTGTACCCGACAAGCATATTGCGCTCGACAAATGGGGTGGTGAAACGATGTTGCGACTGGAAGATGGGTTGTGTTCAGCACTGGATCGCGAGACCCACCTGTGTTCGATCTATGAGAATCGTCCCTGGGTTTGTCGCGAATTCGAAATGGGTTCAGATGATTGCCGTAAAGAGAGAGCCTACGGCGGTCTGCTTTAAGGGCGGCTTGCTTTAAGGAAAGGGCGAGGTAACAGTTCAAGCGAGAATGGCGCTCCGGGTATGTCCACATGGACCGTTTGTGCAATGGTGCAATTTGTAGCCGTTTGCGCCATTCTTGGCGCTTTGCCACAAGCGGAGCAGCAATGAGCTTTAACAGATTGACATGGGGTGTGAAGGCCAGCTTTAGGGCTTACGTTGAAGCTGCAGAAGGAACCATCACTTTGGGCGACGGCACGACCCGCGATGAGGATGGCTCCTTTGTTTTTATGGCCGTGCCCGGCGGTGACCTGGCTATCGCGCCGGACGGCAGTGCAACGGGAGCGATCCGGTTTCAGGGCACGGTCACGTTCAATGCACACGGCGGGATGCTCAAGGCTACGCTCACCGAATTGGGCCTGGAAGCCGGTGCTGACGGGCTCTTCCTGACCGCTCTGGAGGCACCACAAAACTCAAGTCGCTGCGCGATTGCCAAGCTGGGCCCGGTCGAGGTCGGGGCAGATAATGCCATTATCCTGGGTGCGGAGATCACGCTCGACGGCATGTACCAGATTGCCGACAACTATCCGCCGGGTACGGTCCTGGACCCGGTGCGGTTGGACTGACTAACAGAGATCAGGCTGTAGAAAAACGG
>CAYGNA010000241.1:0-6436 GCA_964351065.1 uncultured Pseudomonadales bacterium | reverse complement strand
GATGATTAACTCGATAGCGGCGAAGCGCATGGGCGACCCCTCAGAGTTCGGTGATGCCTGTGCCTACCTGTGCAGCGCACAAGCAGGCTTCATCTCCGGCCAGAACCTGCAACTGGACGGTGGTTCCTATGCTGGCCTGATCTGACGGAGAAGACAATGGACGATTACCAGGTGGCGCTTGCGCCAAAGATTATCTTCACCGTCATTGCAATCGCTATTGCTGTCGGGCCGATGATTGCAGACTTCAACAAGACCCACGCAACCAATCCATTGTGGACGCCCCACGCCAGATTCCACGTGGTGTGGCAGGTCCTGACGCAGGCTGGTGTCTCTTTGGTGATCCTCTATCTGATATGGGCACCGGGTAATGCCCCTGTCGTCAACGCCCCTGTTACGAACATATGGATAGCTGCCACCCTCAACTACGTCTGGGGCATTGCTTTCTTTTGCACACTGGCATCAATGTCTTTGTTCGATGGATCCCTGAAAGATGTCAACGGCATAAAGCCGTTTCGATTCAATATTGCCGGGTACATCTGGATCGTGGATACCAACCTGTTTGGTGGAACAATCCTGATGATGCTTAACAGCATTGGCGTTTACCTGCTGGTCGCAGGATGAGTCTGAGACCCGGGCAGCCTGGCCTGTTGTTGTAAAGAGATGTTGTAAAGAGAGGCTGTATAGAAAAGCTTTAGAGAGAAGCTGTAGAGAAATGATTATGCTGAAAGTTATCGCGTCTGTTGTTCTCCTCGTCATCGTGCTGATGGGTATTGCCAGCTATTGGGTGTCCCGTCCAGTGTTCAACGAGAAACGAGCAGGCTACGCACCCAACATTGCGCCGCTGGATACTGCACTGACCTTCGCCCGGTCGCCTGCCGGTCTTGTCCTGGTGACGGGACACAAGGGCGATACCATCACCGGTATCAATCTCACTGCGTTGTTCGGTGAAGAGAAAACGGCTGATCTCATCGCTTTTGCAGCAGATTTTGATGAAACCTGGCTGCCAAAATCGGCGCCGGAAGCGTCCTTTGCTGTCAGCGAGTTGATCAGGCCGCTCGACTACGCCTACCCCTATATTGCGGTCGGTACCAACTTCAAGGATCACGCCGAAGAAGTCTATGTGGATGACCCGCCTTTCCTGTTTCCGAAGCTCGCGCTGGCCAGCAACTGGCAGGACCCCGTGCCATTTACCCGGCGCCTCGATTTTGAAGCAGAACTGGTCATGTTTCCGCTGGCAGATATCAGGGCAGGGGAAGCGCTGCCACCTTTTGGACTTGTGCTTGGCAACGATTTCACTGACCGACTGAAACTGGTCAAAGGCTTAAAACTGGGCAGGCCGCTAGGTGAGACAGGGTTTGCCGCGGGCAAAGGATGTGCGGGTTGTATGCCAACCGGCTACCTGGTGGTGATTCCGCGATCCCCTGATTTCTACCTGTCGATTGAACTGTCGCTCTATGTGAATGATGAACTCAGGCAGCGATTTGGAATGAAAGACGTGATCCTGCCTATTGAGGCTGTGGTCGCGCAGGCGTTCGAGAAACAGGGTGATGCCTACGACAACGAGGGCACGTCCGTGTCGCTGTTACCACAGGGAAAAATTCCACGCGGCACCTTGATCCTCACGGGCACCGCAGCGGGCGTCATTTTCAAACCGTTGAATATCTGGAACCAGAGCGTCTACCTGCAACCGGGCGACGTCGTTAGAACGGAGGCCAGTTTCCTCGGTCATCTTGAGTACACGATAATTGGTGACAAGGACTAGCCCATGCAGATTCCTGCTGAACAGGTTAAGACGACCGAAGTGCTGGAATGGCAGGGTGTGCACCTGTTGCACTTTGCCATGTCATCCTGTTCACAGAAGGTCAGGATACTGCTGGATGAAAAGCAGATAAGCTGGACATCACACCCCGTGAACCTGGCAAAGATTGAACAGCGCAGCGACTGGTTTCGCGGCATCAATCCGAATGCGGTCGTGCCCGTGCTTGTCCATGACGGCAGGGTTTACAACGAGAGCAACGATATTCTTCTATATCTGGATACGCACTTTCCCTCAGCAGATGGACCCTGGTTTCCTTCTGGCGCCGAGGAAATCCAGCGAGCAGCCGAACTACTGACACTGGAAGATGAGCTTCACAAGGATCTTCGCGCCATCACCTTTACCTTTGTGATGCCCGGCCGCCTGCTCAACGAACATATTGCACCCGAGCAGGTCGGGGCGGCAGCAGCGCGTTTTGATGAGACTTTCAGGCAACTCGAGCAGCGATTGCAGCAAACGACCTGGCTTTGTGGCGATCGGCTAACCCTGCCGGATATCGCCTGGTTCATCACCCTGCATCGCGCAGTGCTGGCGGGTTATCCCCTTGGCAGGCTACCCAGGCTTGGTGCCTATTACTCAACACTGCGACAGCGCAGCGCCTTTAAAAAGGAAATCAATCAGGGTGCTCTGCTGCCAAAGCTTGTTGGCAAAATCTATCGCGGCTTCAATCGTCTGCGCGGGACGACACTGGCGGGATTGCTCGAACCTGTTCATCACGCGAACTGAAAGTGGTAGGTTAAAACAGACCCCTTTCAGAGCAAGGTTCTATGCAGTTCAGCAAACACTTGCGTCAGCCTATCAAGAACGGCGAGATTACCTGTAGTGTGCGTATCTGGCTTTCACCCCGGGTGAAAGCTGGCGGGCGCTATCGCTTGGAGGAAGGCTTTGTCGTAGTAGACAAGGTTACCCAAATTGACTTTGAAGGCATTACACCCTCGCTCGCCAAAGCCTCAGGGTTTGCCGGTGTGTCGGACCTGCTCAAGACGGCAAAACACGGCAAGGGGCAAAACGTGTACCTGATCGATTTCCACTATGAACCCCTTTAACAAAGCCTGGTTGACATAAGTGCGCCACATTCGGTTTTGCCTTTTGAGGACCCCGCGATGAAATCAGTTTACTACCTGGCGACCAGTCTGGACGGCTTCATCGCTGATGAGTCAGGCGGTGTCGGGTGGCTGGATGACCTGGGCATCGATCATGCCAGCTCTACTTATGATGAGTTTTTTGCAAACATTGATGGCCTCATCATGGGCAGGGCAACGTACGATTTTGTCTTCAACTATGGCCAATGGCCCTATGGCGATACGCCCTGCTGGATTTGCTCCTCCCATCCACTTGAACTGTTGCCAGGCTGTCACAGGCAAGCGGCAGCAGAGCCGGCAGCGGTCCTGCAAGAGGCTGCGTCGTTAGGTGTCGAGACGCTCTGGGTAGTGGGCGGCGGCAAGTTGGCGGCCTCCATGCTTGAAGCCGGGCTAGTGACACACATTCAGGTCAGCGTTATGCCGGTATTGCTTGGTGAGGGTATTCCATTGGTTGACCTCTTGCGTGCGCCCGCACACCTCCATCAGGAGTCGGTTGGTGTGATCGGGGGTTTTACCGAAATCATCTATCGCGTGCTTGAGCCCCAACAATCGTCTCTATCACCTACCTGAATGGAGCGGGCAGCCTAACCGCTATCCAAGTTAAAGATCCTGTCTCCCTGATAGTTACGATGCAGGTGAGGAAGCAGTGCTGTCGGTGATGTTTGAGGTTACCCGCGACAGGTCGCCACCACCCATCTCGAAAAAGTGCTCCAGCTTGTCCTTGAGTCGTTGCGAATAGGTAATGAAGTTGGTCAAGGCGCCCGCGTCTCGCCTGTTGGGATCGGCCAGCAGGCGTAGCAGGCTGCGGTTTGCCTCTTCAAGGTGGGACTGCAGGCGGCGGGCTGATGGTCTGATGTCAGCCACACTTTCGTCATCAGACACTTTGGACATGTCATCAAACAACGCCAGGGTCTCACTGGAGATTTCCCTGACCAGCAAGAGCATATCGCTGCCGAGTTCAATGTAGTTCTCATTGAGCGACTTTTTTGACTCGAATATGTCGGTAATCGAGTCGTGTATCTGGAACAGGTAGTCAAACTGGTTGATGATCCGCAGCAGTTTCCGGCTCTCGTCCTCGTCTTTGACCGACTCCACGAACTGAGCAAACAGGCCAACAAATTCGCGCTTGAGGTAGTTGACGTATTCAATCCGCTTGCCAGCAGCTTCAAAAATACCCTGGTAATTGGATTCGATGGCCAGCGTAACGAGGCTGTAGTTTTCCTGCAGGAACTTCAGCAGGTCCCGTTGGTTCTGGACCAGCTCTTCCCTGATCACATTAAACGAACGCTGTTCTTCAAGTGCGGGGAGCACAATTCGCTCAAAATCCATTTTGCCTTCGCCCATTATTCGGTCAATCAATGCAACGAAGGGGTTTATCATCAGGATAAAAATCACGCTGGTCACGACGTTGAAGATGACGTGGATTCCGGCGAGTGCGACAGCAGGGTCGTAGGGCAGGTCATTCAATCGATGACCAAAGATCAGCAGCGCCGGCGTAAACAGCGCAACACCGCCAAAGTTAAACAGAAAGTGCGCCAGCGCTGCCTTTTTTGCCGCAATATCCATATTGAACACCGCAATGAGGGCAGTGGCCGTTGTGCCAATGTTTGCGCCCATGATCAGCGGTACTGCATTTTCCAGGTTCAGGAAGCCCTGCTGCACAAATACAATGGCGAGACCGGTGGTTACGGATGAAGATTGTACGGCGGCGGTAAACAGCATCCCGGCAAATATCGCCAGCAGTGGATTCTGTGGTTCCGTGAGAAACGCATGCAGCGCGGGAATTTGCTGAATGGGTGCGAGCGACGAGGATATAAGGTTCAGGCTGAAAAACACAAAGCCGAAGTAGAAGATGGCTTTGCCAAACACGCTGTACCTGGATCGGATCAACGAGAGACCAAACCCAACAATAATGATTAGTGGCGCAAAGGCAGTAAGTTTAAAGGCAACCAGCTGAGCAGTCACCGTTGTACCGACGTTAGAGCCAAAAATAATACCGACGCTGTTCTTGAATGACAGGACGCCGGCATTGACCAGGCTGATTGCAATGACTGACGTCGCCGAACTGGATTGGATCATGGCGGTTACGCCCGCCCCAATAGCGACGCCAACAATCGGACGTCGCGTGGCAGATCCGAGGAACTTGCGGAATCTCTCTCCTGAGATGCGCTCGATTTCTTTGGAAAAATGTTCGAGACCAAACACAAAGAGGATAACCGCGGTCACCCCGGCCATTAGGACCTCAAGATTCTCCACTTAAGTCTGCTCTCCCTTGACCCTGATCGTCGTCATCACGTCCTCGTAAACTTGCCGTAGTGTAAGAGGGTCACACACTGCGTCCGCCATCGACATTTAGCGCGGTCCCGGTGATCATGCTGGCGTCGTCGGACGCGAGGAAACACACGGCGGCTGCGACATCCTCTGGTGTTGAGAGCCGGCGCAGGGGTATGGTGCTGGTCAGGTTGGTTGTCTGCTCATCGCTAAGGCCGGCCTCGACCCCCATGGCGCCTTTCATGAAACCAGTATCGGCAGCGACGGGATTCACGCAGTTCACGCGGATATTGTGGCGCGCGACTTCCAGCGCGAGACCTTTGGTCATGGTGAGCACAGCGCCCTTGGTGGCGTTGTAGGCTGTTACGCCAGGCCTGGGTGCAATTGCACCAACGGAAGCAGTATTTATGATGACGCCGCGCTTGCGCTCAATCATGTGCGGCACGGCATACTTGCAGCCAAGGAATACGCCTTTAACGTTGGCGTTAAACACCCCGTCGTATTCCTCTTCAGTCAGGTTCCACATGAGCATTGAGCGATGAGAGTAGCCTGCATTGTTTACCAGGATATCGATTTGTCCAAATGCGGTGAGACACACTTCCACCATCGCCTGTACTTGCGTCGCATTCCCCACATCACACTGGACATAGCGTGCGCTATCGCCAATAGTCTCCGCGACCCGGCGCGCGGCGCTCTCGTTGATATCAGCTACCAGTACCCGCCCGCCTTCGGCGGCCAGTCGACGCGCAATAGCCTCGCCAAAACCTGAGCCAGCCCCGGTTACTATCGCAGTACGATGCTCAAATCGTTCCATGGTTTCCCTCCCGTTTTGCATTATGTTAATCGTGCGCCTGAAGCCTGTCATTGACCGAGCGCAGTCTCTGTATACCCGAACTGTGATAATTTGCGAGCTAAACGTTACCCAATTTGATGCGGGTAGCAGTCTGCGGAAATTCGCAGGTTATACCCATCGGACAGGTGCTATTGCGTTTCAAGTACCTAAATCGTCACCTCGAAGAGGTTTTCGCTTGATTGTTGTGCGCTCGATCAGTGCCCAGGAAGGTCTGTTACTCAAGCATTTGCGGCTTGGTGCGCTTGCGGATTCCCCTGATGACTTTTCCCCCACCTGGGAGGAGATCAGCCAGCACGACAACAACTACTGGCTCGATGCAGCGAACCGGGTCTATGCCGATCCGGATTACGAAGTGCTGGTCGCGGAGCGACATGGAAAACCTGTTGGGCTGATTTCCGGTGAGCTCGACAGTAG
>CAYGNA010000240.1:0-6437 GCA_964351065.1 uncultured Pseudomonadales bacterium | reverse complement strand
CAATCACTTCAACCTGTGCGAGATCCTGATCATCCTGCCACATGGCTTTCCACATGACCTCATGAAACACATCAAAACAGCCCAGATCCTGCGCGACGAGTGCCGCCCGCATGAGGTTGATACTGCGGACAGGAAAAGCTGAATTCATCACAAATGGTACATCAAGTCGCTTCGCCCAACGCACCATGTCAGTCTGGTAATAGCGTGCTTTTGCAGGCACCGTGGGTGGCGGCGTGTTCTTCGATTCGACAATCAGTACCCCGAGCACCGCAGGGCGATACACCAGCACGGCGCCCGACCGTTCAGCTACCTGCCGCACCTGGATATCAGCGAAGTAGGAAAACGGACTCGAATAATCGTAGAAAAATTCAATCTCTGCCATCTGCAGTGCTCTCTCGACAAATGCGTGTTTGTTGCCAGTGCAGGTTCAGGATAGCGCGACTTAACCGTGCTCTGCCACCAGCGCCTTCTGCGCTAAGGCCGCGCGCAGTTCATTATGCTTCTCTCGCGTCAGGGGATACCACCAGATAAATGCGATGGAAATAACAAAGAAGAAAACAGGTACGCCGCAGAATGAATAATGCAGCGCCTTAAGCCCGGCGGCATCACTCGCCACCGTTGGATCAAAACCGAAAAACGCAACCAGTGGGAGCGCAATTGCCGCAGACGCAGCAATGGCAAACTTGTCTGCCATACCCCAAAGCGCCATAAAGAGCGCGCCCCTTTGCTCTCCTGTTTCCAGGGTATCCTGGTCAATCACGTCCGCCGCCATGGATGGCGCCAGGATTGCGTTGGCTGGAGCGAGCAGGCCCGTAACCATGTTAAGTGCCATGTAGAGGTAGTAGTCACCGGGCTCAAACAACAGCACCAGGCTGAACACAGCAACCGATATCGCCGTGCAGGTGGCCAGCAGTCTGTGTTTGTTGAAGCGCGGCGCAATCGCCATGATGATGGGCGTGCCAAAAAACTGGCCGAGCAGATAAGTCAGGACAATCAGGGGCCACTGGGTTGCATCTGCCAGCAGGTAAAAGGTCACAAAAAAAATAAACAGTGTGTTGATCGAATTCCAGGCTATGGCAGCCATCACATTGGCCATCAGCAGCCGAAAAAAGGCCTTGTTGGCCAGGATGACTGTCAGCCCTCGCCGAAGGTCAACGCGCGTTGTGTGGGTAAATCTAGGCTGGGGCACAAGGTAGAGGAGCAGCGGTACACTGACGATGAGCACCACCACTGTTGCCCAAGCGAGAATTCGCAGCATGGGTTGCAGGCTGCCGTCACGTTCGGGGCCAAGTGAGGCATACCCAAGGGTCGCAAGCCAGGCAAGACCAAGCGGCAAGCAGATGGCGAGTAGCGAGCCTATTATCCCGCCCCACGTGCGGGCGCCGGTGATTCTCGAACGCTCGTGATAGTCCTCGGATATTTCAGCGACCCAGGCTGACAGCGGAATACCAATCAAGGTCCAGCCCAGGTAGAGCGCCGCCACAGACAGGAACAGGTAAACATACCCCGGCGAGTCAACAAACGGGTCGAACACTGCGACAATGGAAACCGCCATCACCGGCAGACCCAACCCTATCCAGAGTCCGCGCCGTCCCATGCGTGCAGGCGTTCGATCAGACAACGTACCAATGAGCGGATCAGTGATCACGTCTGTAATCCTGGTGAGCATCAGGACAAAACCAATCACAGTAAGACTGATACCGAGTTCACTCGCATAGTAGGGCGTGAGGTAAAGCCCAAGCGGCAAACCACCCATCGAGAGTGGTACCGACAGGAATCCGAATGCCAATAATTCTTTTGAACTTAGCTTCATTTAATTGCTCTGGATGGCAGGTCGCGGCTGCGACGCAACGTAGATGACAGGCAGGAGCAGCAGTAGCCATGGAAGTCCCATTCCAAGCAACCAGTACCAACCGAGTATGTTCAGGATAACGCCACTACCCAGTGCCGCCAACGCCTGCAAGCTGAACACCAGGAAATCATTCAGTGCCTGCACCTTAAAGCGTTCGGCAGGCAGGTAGGTCTGTGTTAACAGCGTCGTGCCACCGACAAACAGGAAATTCCAGCCAACGCCCAACAGCACCAGCGCCCACCAGTAGTGCATCAGTTTATGATCTATAAAAGCAATCAGCAGGCAGAGAAAAAGTAGCCCAACACCCACGGTAATCATTCGGATTGCGCCAAAGCGGGCAATCAGAAAGCCACTGAATAACGATGGCAGATACATCGCCATAATATGACTCTGGATAACCCAGGCGGTGTCATCCAGAGAGAAGCCATCATGTACATGCATGCTGACCGGCGTTGCTGTCATGACGAGGCTCATCACACCATAACCGACCACGGCAGCGCCTACCGCCATGACAAACATCGGCCGGGTTACAATCTGTATGAGTGGCCGGCCCATGTCTTGCGAATTACCCGCAGCAGTACCCGGCATTTCTGGTGGTGGCTGGTTTGTATAAAACAGAAGGACAAACATGGTACATGCCATCAATCCACTCATCCCGATAAACGATCCGGAATAGGTTCCCCACGCCAGGAAGTCCGCCATCCTGCTGGCAGTTTCTGGCCCCAGCACAGCGGCAACCACACCTGCCAACATCAGGAACGACAGCGCTGGCGCGACCCGGGCGCTTGGCACCGACTCTGCAACGGCAAAACGATATTGCTGCACAAATGCGTTATTGGCACCTACCAAAAAGGTCGCGAGACAGAAGAGCACAAAACTCTCAACGTGTATGGCATGTGCTGCCACGAGGCCACTGGCACACGCAGCACCTGCACCAAGCAGGAACCCGGCCTTACGACCAAATCGCCCCATCAACAGCGCCGCGGGCACCGTCGTCGCAGCCGTCCCGACAATCATGAGGGCTACAGGCAAGGTTGCAAGGCTGGTGGATGGCGCCAGCACGGCGCCTACAATGCCGCCAAGCAGGACAACAACTGGCGCGGCTGTCTGGGCAAAACATTGAGCCAGCATCAGAACACCAAGCGTACGATACTGGCGCATTTCAGCGTCCCACTTCAGAGAATCTGCCAGTAGGTCATCAACCAGACGACAGCAATGCCAGCCATCGCAACGAGTAGGTAACCCAGCTTTGCGGCCACTGTCACCGCGTCATCCCGCAGTACAGATGGTGCAAAGACCACACCTGCAAATGCCAGTGCACAGGTGATATAAGGAATCAGCAGAATCGTCTGCAGTGCGGGTGAGATGCCAAACACAATATCGTTTGCACCACCGCCTACAGCAAGCCCCATCACAAAAGTTATGAAGAACGACAGTGCCGTCCACCAGGCTATCAAGCGAAACCGCGCCACAGATGCCGGTAGCACATAACTGCGATTGGCTCGCTGAATACTCCAGATGATGAGCACCCAGAGCAACACCAGCACACTGATGCCAAGCAGCAACTGCTGAAACGCAGGTGAAGCCACACCTTCAAGACGCTCGAAAGCAACCACCGGTGATGAACTAAGGTAAAGGTGCGAAGCCATGCCAGCATCGTCCACTCCAAAAGTCACCCGGGTATCAGAATCGGAGACAGCAAACGTCAGGGGTGAAATCTCACTCAAGAAATTTACCTGACCACCGGCTACCAGCATCAACTCACCCGTTGGTGTGGCAGAAACCTGAACTGCGCCCAGCAGTTGGACCAGTTTGGTAAAGTCATTGTGCGAATATCGCAGCGGGCCGTAGTAGCCCTCAAAAGTGGCAGGATCACTTTTATTGAACGCTGCAACTTCCGGCTGCAACTCCCCAAAGTAGCGGTCCAGGAACTCGCGTTCAAAGGCCGCGCGCACATAAGGTCCCATAGCGCTATTGGTTGAGATAAACCAGCCCACACCAGCTTCAGGCAAGAGTTTGAGTTCCGAGTGGAACCACAGGGTATCACCACCATGCCCCATGATCAGTTGTCCGTGACTACTGGTTTCATAGAACCCATGCATGATGCCACTGGTATCAGGCACTGCGCGATACAGTACCGACTGCATCTCGGCGTTACTGACAGGACTCAGGATTGCACCACCGTTACCGAGGAAGGCACTCACCAGGGACATCATATCCGCCCCGCTTGTACTCGCACCGCCGGCCGGGGCTGCTGGTACAAACTCGAACTCTCTTTCGACGTACCGGCCGCCAATCCACTCATAACCTTTGGACATGTCAGCCGCCAGTGCGGCAGGCAAAGGTTGACGCATGGTTGTGTGATCCATGCCAAGCGGCAGCAGAATGTGCCTTTCTATATAGGTGTCCCAGGGTTCTCCACTCACCTCCTCAACAATAAGGCCGGCAAGCGCAACACCGTGATTCGAGTATGACGCAAACATTCCCGGCGGTCGTACTCTCTCCGGCATTTCTTCCTGCAGCAAATCTGCCAGCGGTCGCATGCTGGAGGCGTCGTGTTTGAACAGACCGAGCACGTGATCCTCAAACCCGGGTGTATGCGTCATCAGGTGTTTGATGGTAATTGGCTGCGCGAAGGTGGCAGGCACTTGAACGTCGGTCAGGTATTCATTGATGTCGGTATCAAAATCCAGTTTGCCCTGGTCGCGAAGTTGCATCAGTGCAACCCAGGTGAAAAGTTTGGTGACCGAGCCAGGCCGAAACAGCGTGGACAAAGGATCGACCGGCAGGCGCTGATCGACGTCGCGATGGCCATAGCCTTTCAGCAGGATTACCTCACCCGCTGCCATAACGCCCACCACCACGCCCGCCACATGCTCTTTTTGCATGATCGTGCCAATGACACCGTCAGTAAAAGCCTCCAGATCAGCGGGCACTATGGCAACTTCAGTGGTATCAGTCGCGTGAGCGCCTTGCCCCAGCGTCAAGGCCAGAGCAATCAGAAACAGTTTTTTCATGTGGACCTCCCCCTCCCGGCGCACGTTAATGGATTTGGACGTGGTGCACCAGTAGCCGGCCACACGCCATTGTGGCCAAGCGCCATAAAGCAGTCCTGGGAGCAGATATGTCTCGCGAAAGCGAGAATGAACTGTCGAAAAACTTTACACCCTTATGTGTTTGCGCCCTAAAAGCCGGCGCATCAGAAACAATAGGATATTGATTTTATTAACTATTTCTATATCTAAAACAGGTTGGCACGTTATGTGCTCTATGTGAGGAAGTGGTATTAAATAACGCTATCCAGGGAGAAACTGGTATGAATTGGCTAAGAATTTGTTTGTTCAGCGGTCTCGCGACTTTGGTATCTGTCGCACAAGCCGGCGTGGTTGACTTCAAGGCACTGGCAAACGCTCAGGAACAAGGCTTTGCTGGCTACCTTTTCATTAAGGAAGACGGCTCAATCACCTCCATCGCATCAGAGGCATTCTTGACAGTTGCCGCACTGGAGGGCTCCAACTTTATTGCGCCTTATCTGGACTCGGGTAATGCTGGCCTTGGCGCCTGTACGACCCTGACTACAGCAACATTTCCGCAATGTACTCCTTCCGATGACGACAATGTCACCGTTGATGGCGGTATTGCCGAAAGCCTGTTCTTCTTCTTTTCGGAAGCAGTTAGTCTTGGCAACTTGTATCTGAACAATAACCATGATGGCGACAGGTCTCTCGAAGGGGATACCGTTGTGATCAATGGTGTGACGCCAGTCACCCTTTCAGGTGCTCCCTACGCCGATTCTATCGTCGACCTTTCTACCCTCGGCATAAACCCAACCACGGGCTTTTCGCTTAGCATTGGTCTAACCAGTGGCGGTGCCTGCACAGGCGAAAGCACAGGTATCAACAATTGTGAATTTTACGTAAGCAAGCTGGAATGGTCTTCGGTGCCCGCGCCAGCACCTTTGGCTCTCTTTGGACTTGGTCTGCTCGGCATGGGTGCAATGCGCCGACGAGCTGCCTAAGATTCTCTACGAAAATTGCAGTAAGTTAAAAAAGGCGACCACAGGTCGCCTTTTTTTTACATCGAGTTTAGTAGCTTCAGAAGAGTACCAAATGTCCTGGCACAATCATGCCCCGCCGAGATAATCCATCTTGCCCAGCTTTACACCGTTGTGACGCAGGATGTTGTAGGCGGTCACCACATGAAACGAGAAGTTGGCAAGCGCAAATCCCATCAGGAAGCTGGTACCGTCCAGTTTCATGGTGCCGCTCTGCAGCGGCAGTTCGATTGTCTTTTCTTCTGACCCTTCAAACTGCTCTGCGGAGAGACCGTCCAGGAATTCGATGGTGTTGGCAATTCGGGTTTTGAGTTCAGCAAGCGACTCTTCGGTATCTGCAACTGCAGGCACCTCAACACCCGCCAGTTGGCCGGCACCACGGCGTGCCGAGTCAGAGGCAATCTGAATCTGGCGCTTCAACGGAAACATGTCTGGCGCAAGACGCGCATTTACCAGCACGGCCGGGTCGATTTTGTTGGCCTCAGCGTGAGCTTCTGCTTTGGCAAGAATATTTGAAAGACTGGTAAGGGT
>CAYGNA010000239.1:0-6448 GCA_964351065.1 uncultured Pseudomonadales bacterium | reverse complement strand
CGCCAGGACTGGTTGATGGCTGAAGTCGAGTCCCTGAGCCGGTGGGGCAACCAGCGGGTCACGATGGAGCGTGATGCTGCCGGCGCACTTGCGCTGTTCCGGGCGGCGGATGACATTGTCAAAAGCGCGCAGGGTGTTGCTGCTTTCGATCTGCGGCGGGCACTCGCAGCCGATGTTGCTGCGCTGGACGCAGTCGGCAGCGTCGATGTCGACGGTACCTTTGTGCAACTGGCTGCACTTGCCGGCCAGGTTGACAGTCTTCGTCAAACCGAGCCCAGTTTTACGCCGGTCGAGATCACGATTGAGAATCACCCGGCCGTTGGCGCGGATACATGGTCGCAAATTGCAGCCTGGTTTGGTCGCGTTGGTGCGCGGCTGGCAAGTCTGGTTGATTACCGTTCCGATGGTGAACGTATCAGCCCTGTCCTACCGCCGAAAGAAGAGTATTACCTGCGCCAGAACCTGGTACTCAAGCTGCAAATGGCTCAGCTTGGCTTGCTGAGGGAAGACCAGGCAGTTTTCGATGCCAGCCTGGCTGAATCGAAAGCGTGGATTGCACGGCATTTTGATCCGGTCCACCCTGCCACCACGAGCATGATCCGGGCGCTGGACGAGATCGCGCGGGCCAGGGTAGAGCGGACAATGCCCGATGTGAGTGACTCCTTGCTGGAAGTCAGGAAGTTGCTCAGTCGCTTCCACCAGGAGGCTACCCGGGATGAATAGTTGTGGACGGCTGAGTTGCGGACGGCTGAGATGCGAACGGATGGTTAAGCTACCAGCCAGGATATACGTATGAAGCGCCTGCTGCTACTTGTCCTGGCGGCGATTGTCGTCGCTGGATGGCTCGGTACGCTGATGGCCAGGGACGCAGGATATGTACTTGTGTCTTACGACGGATCGACCCTGCAGACCAGTCTGTGGGTCATGCTCGGACTGTTGACGGTAACTGTTGTTGGTGGCTATTACCTGCTAAAGCTGGCCCGCTTTCTGCTTGGGTCCGGTGGCAGCTGGCGTGCCTGGCGTGGCTCGCGGGCACATTCAAAAGCACTGGGACTCACCAGCAAAGGCGTCGCGTTTCTGCATGAAGGAGACTATGCCCGTGCCCAGCGTTTCCTTGCGTCAGGCGCGCAGGACAGTGGTCACCAGTCACTGAACTACATCTATGCAGCACGCGCGGCGGATGCCCAGGACAACCTTGAAGACCGGGAGCGTTACTTGCGCCTTGCGATTGAATCCGAGCCAGGTGTTGAGCAGGCGGTTGCAGTAGCCAGCGCTGAAATGGCGCTGGCGCGTGGCCAGTATCGAGACGTACTTAACGTGCTGGAGAGCGCAAAAAGTTCCAATACAGTCTCCCTGCTGCGCAGCAAGGCGATGCTTGAGTTGCGTGACTGGCAAGGTCTGTGGGACCTGATGCCTGCTTTACGCAAGGCAATCAAGAACGCTGACGAGCTGAACTTGCTGCTACGTCGTATCGCTATTGAGCGGCTATCCGGGCCCGCGTCAAATGATGATGCACTGTCGATCATTTTCAAAAAATTGCCGGAAGAACTGCGTAGCGATCCCCAGGTTGTCACGGTCTATTGTGAACATCTTGGTGATGAAGTTGCGATCGAGCACACAATTCGTGACGCCATGAAGCAACGGTGGACACCACGACTATTACCCCGCTATGCCGAACTAGGCACCGCCACGCTGGCGCGGCGCCTCAAGACCTGCGAAGCCTGGCAGCGAGCTCACCTTGATGATGGCGATCTTCAGCTTTGTATCGGCCGCCTGCGTGAGCAAAGTGGCGACAAGCAGGGCGCAATAGTGGCGTTCCAGAAGTCTGTTGATCTGGCGGATCTGTCCGAGGCGCATGCTGAACTTGGCCGGCTGTTTGCTTTTGACGGTGACTACAAGCGCAGCAGTGAAGCATTTGGGCGCGCCTTGCGGGCGCAACATGCTGCTGCAGAGTAACCACTTGAACCTGGTGCACCGGGTAAAGCAGGGTAACCACGCAGCCTTTGAGGTACTACAACCGTCGGTCTGGTCAGCGCGGTCGTGGCGCGTAAGAAAAAATGTCAGAGTGCATGTTTGCTTCCGGCATGCCGCGTTCAACAAAAGCATCCAGCGTTGCATACACCATGGCCGGCCCGCCACTAACAATAGCGGTGATGTCGCGGACATCCTGCATATCCCGCAGTGCTACCTCGCCCACCAGTCCCGTTCGACCTTGCCAGCCTGGTGAGGTGGCAGGCTCGCTTACAACCGGTACATAGTGAAAATTTGGGTATTGAGCTTCCAGCTGTTTGCAGCGTTCGTTCAGGTACAGATCATTGGCGCTCAGTACACCCCAATAGAGGTGGATCGGCAGTCTGTGACCCTGTGGCAGCAGATGCTCGATGATGCTTTTCATTTGTGTGACGCCCGTACTTGCGGCAATCAGTACCAGCGAATTGACTGGCGGCGCGTCGATAAAGCAGTCGCCTTTGGGGATCTCGATGACGACTTCCGTTGCTGTATCAAGGAGAGTCTCGATCTGGCGAGAATCCTCTGAATTTGGCGTGGGTCGCACGTGCAGTTCTAATTGTCTGGTGAGTTCGGGTGCACTCGCGATGGAGAACGGACACATCCTGGACGGTAACTCGATCTCGAGATACTGCCCCGCGCTAAAGAATACTGACTCACCTTCTGGTAGATCAAGCATGACCTGGCGCACACTCGCGCCAAGGTCTGTGATTGAGGCAATCTTGCAGGTAAGTCGCTTCAAGCGAATCTAACTTGTGATGGCGGTTAGTTGCGCTTCATGGAAGAGAAGAACTCTTCGTTTGTCTTGCTCTTCTTCATTCGCTCCAGCAGGAACTCGATTGCGGCAAGATCATCCATTTCATGCAGTATCTTGCGGAGAATCCAGACCTTTTGCAGATCTTCTTCTGTCATGAGCAGGTCTTCACGCCGCGTACCCGACCGGCGAATGTTGATTGCGGGATAAACACGCTTCTCTGCAATTTTTCGTTCGAGGTGCAGTTCCATGTTACCTGTACCTTTAAACTCCTCGTAGATCACTTCGTCCATCTTGGAACCGGTGTCGACCAGGCAGGTTGCGATAATGGTCAGGCTGCCGCCTTCCTCAATATTTCTCGCCGCACCAAAAAAGCGCTTGGGCCGCTCCAGCGCGTGAGCGTCCACACCACCTGTCAACACCTTGCCTGATGCCGGGATTACAGTGTTGTAAGCGCGAGCGAGACGGGTAATTGAATCGAGCAGGATAACCACATCAGTCTTGTGTTCAACCAGGCGTTTGGCCTTCTCGATTACCATTTCTGAGACCTGAACATGGCGTGAAGGGGGTTCGTCAAATGTACTTGCAACCACTTCGCCTCGAACGGACCGCTGCATCTCCGTGACTTCTTCCGGTCGCTCATCAATCAGGAGCACAATGAGGTGGCACTCCGGGTTGTTGCGCATGATGGATTGCGCGACGTTTTGCAGGATCAGGGTCTTACCAGCCTTGGGCGGTGACACAATCAGCCCGCGCTGGCCTTTACCGATAGGTGATGTGAGATCAATGATTCTTGCAGTAAGGTCTTCCGTCGAGCCGTTGCCGGCTTCCAGCGCTAGTGGTTCATCGGGGAACAGCGGCGTCAGGTTTTCGAACAGAATCTTGTTCTTGGATTCGGACGGATCGGTATAGTTGATCTGGTCCACCTTGAGCAGGGCAAAATATCGCTCGCTGTCTTTGGGTGGACGTATCTTGCCGGAAACACTGTCACCCGTGCGCAGGTTGAAGCGCCTGATCTGACTCGGCGACACATAAATATCGTCCGGGCCGGCCAGATATGAAGAATCTGCGGACCGCAGGAATCCAAAACCGTCCTGGAGAATTTCCAGGGTACCGTCGCCGTAGATGGCCTCCCCGCCTTTTGCGTGTTTCCGCAATACACTGGCAATGATCTCCTGCTTGCGAGAGCGCCCAAGGTTCTCAAGTCCCATCTCGTGGGCGATTTCCAGCAGTTCAGGAATTGGCTTCGTTTTGAGGTCAGTCAGGTTCATAGGTTCACTTGTGTTGATTTCTGATAGAAAACGCAGCTCTGGCGTTTGAGATAGTTTTGGAATTTGAAGTTGGAAAGGGGTGGGCTAGCTTGGGTTTGCTGGCCAGGAACTATGCGGATTAGTCGCTTTGTCCAAAAGTTGTATTTTGTTGCCGGTTAAAATGTCCGTTTTGGCGGCTATTGTCAACAGTTTTTTAGTGTCGACCCACGTGCGTTGCTACACGCAGGCCGACTAACAGGCTGTTAGATGTTGCTGTCGAGAAATGCGGTGAGCTGCGATTTTGACAGTGCGCCAACCTTGGTTGCCTCAACACTACCGCCCTTGAACAGCATCAGCGTGGGAATGCCGCGGATACCATATTTTGGTGGCGTGTCTTCGTTGGCATCAATATCGAGTTTGCAGATCTTCATCTTGCCGTCATATTCGGATGCAATTTCCTCGAGGACAGGAGCTATTACCTTGCAGGGTCCGCACCACTCAGCCCAGTAATCCACCAATACCGGTACCTCGGATTGCAGCACTTCGGACTCGAACGTATCGTCAGTCACATGAGTGATGTCGGTCATTTTCTCTATTCTCCTGAATCGCTTGTTTGCTGAATGTATTGCAAATGAAGGCGCTATCCTAAGCCGGGCGTCTTGATTTCACAAGATTAACTGGTCGCTTTCCTGAAACAGAGGCGCGATCCCACCGTATGTGCGCAATCAATATTGTCGAAACAAGCCGAGTGCACCGGGTTGTATTCCTTGTGGCTAAAGGCTTGCCTGAAACGTTGTGCTGTGAACGGTTTTAGCGTCGCGTGCTGTTCAGGTCTGCTGCCACGCGCTTGGCAAAATAGGTCAGAATGCCGTCGGCGCCAGCACGTTTCATGCCAAGCAGGCTTTCCATTATCACGGCTTCGGATAACCATCCCTGCTGGATTGCGGCCATCAGCATGGCGTACTCACCGCTGACCTGATAGACCATGGTAGGCACCCCGAACCTGTCTTTTACCCGACGCACGACATCGAGGTAAGGCATGCCTGGCTTGACCATAACCATATCCGCACCTTCCTCGAGGTCCAACGCCACCTCAATGAGTGCCTCGTTGGTATTGGCCGGATCCATCTGGTAGCTGAACTTGTCACCACCTTTGAGATTACCTGCAGAGCCGACCGCATCCCGAAATGGCCCATAAAAAGCCGAGGCGTACTTTGCAGAGTACGCCATTATCCGGGTGTTGACCTGACCGGCGGCTTCAAGCGCGTCCCGAATTGCCCCAATCCGTCCATCCATCATGTCGGACGGCGCGACAATATCAGCGCCAGCCTCAGCCTGTGAAACAGCCTGTTTTACCAGGGTTGCAACAGTAAGGTCATTGGTGACGTAGCCGCGCTCGTCAAGAATGCCATCCTGGCCATGTACCGTAAACGGATCCAGCGCAACATCGGTCATCACGCCCAGTTCCGGAGCGGCTGCCTTAATCGCCCTGACAGCGCGTTGGGCCAGTCCATCGGGATTAAAGGCTTCTTCCCCAAACTCACTTTTCCGGTCAGCGCCGACCACGGGAAACAGTGCAATCACCGGAATGCCCAGCTCATAGACCTCTACTGCTTCCTGCGCCAGAAGGTCGATGGTCATTCGCTCGACGCCCGGCATACTGCTTACCGGCTCGCGTGATTCTGTGCCTTCAATCACGAATACAGGATAAATCAGGTCGGCTGGGGAAAGTGTGTGCTCACGTACCAGTCGCCGTGAGAAGTCTGCTGCCCGAAGACGACGCATGCGGGTGTTTGGATAGCTTCTGCTCATAGTCTGCCCAACTCCGGGTCCAGCAATCTGGATAATCAAGAGAAATAGTTGTGGCAGATTATACCTGACGCTGGCCAGGCCGGGCCTATTCGACTGCGCCGCATCATTGACAAAAGTCTGGTCGACGCGTTTATTAGGCCTTGCATGGGTCAATTTCAAGAGGTTGAGGCTAATGGTACAACTGCAATATTCGCGGGAAGAACTTGAGGCGGAACATGACTACGCTGCACCTCACATTGAGTGTGGCCTGAAACTGCATGGTGGATTTGATGGGCAGGGTAACTACCTTTCGCCCAGGACCCGTCATCGCTGGGAGGCCGTCGAAGCCTGGCAGGCGCAACTCGAGGAGAGGGGTATTGCCGTTGTTGAAGCAACCACCGAACTCCTGACGGAACCTAATTATCCCACCGTTGCGCAGCAGATCTTTTTGCTGAAGCACGGTGTTGAGCAGCCATTGTGGGATTCGCTGACCATCACCGGGTTAATCGAAGCCAGAGGTAAAGCGCTCGCTGACCTGACGCCCCCGGACTTTCAGGAAATCATTGTCGAAGACATTAGCCAGATGGCGCTGGGACACCTGGGCAAGGGTCTTTTAACATCGCATGGCTGGGATGAGGGAGGTAAC
>CAYGNA010000238.1:0-6454 GCA_964351065.1 uncultured Pseudomonadales bacterium | reverse complement strand
TGAAGTCCTGCCGCCGGCGGAAAAACCTGCTGAGAATCGCTACCTGCCCGGCCGGTTTTACGCAGGACAACTGCTCTATCTTGGCGGCCAGTTGATTGTTGGTATCGCGCTGTTCTGGCTGATTCCAGGTCTCATGGCCCTCTCTCTGGCAGCCGGTATCGAAGGTCTGAAAACCATGGGCATTGGCCTGGTTGCCCTGGTAAGCATGCCCATCATTGCGCTGCTTGCTGCGGTAACCTTGATTGGCTTGCCAATAGGCATCATGGGATTTGTCGCCTGGGGGCTTGCCCTCTACCTGGCCAAAATACTGTTGGCATCAGTCATAGGTCGCGCCCTGTTAAGTGGCACCGGTCGGCAGCATAGCCTGCCCCTGGTGCTACTGGCCGGGCTGTCCATCGTGCTGGCTGCAATCAACCTGCCTTTGATTGGTGGGGTCATCAGTTTTCTGCTGACCATTGCAGGCCTCGGTCTGCTCGTCCAGGTGCTGCTCAGCTATCTGTCAAACAGGGAACAACATCGCGCATAGGTGATCTAGCCAGCCGGTGCCACTGAGCGAACAGCGCTAACCAGCGTGCGCCTCGAAATCGAGGCGCTGATGCCGACGACGATACCCGTAGGGCGAAACATCTACCCACTTTACGAAGGCGCGACGGAAATTGGTGACCTCGGTGTACCCCAACAAATCTGAGATTTCCTGAATGGTCAGGTCTGTTGTTAACAGGTACTCGATGGCAAGTTCCCTTTTTACATCGTCGAGGACCTTCTGGTAGCTGGTGCCAAGCAGACCAAGGCGCCGTCGCAGGGTTCTCGTGCTCAATCCCAACTGTTCCGCAGTGGCAGGTAGCCCTGGAAAGTCGCCCGGGGTACTGAGCAGAAGATGGCAAATTCTGCTCACCAGGCCCTGCTCTATCTCCATCTGGTTCAGCAGTTTGCGGCATGACTCTTCACAAATGCGTGCTGTGTTGGCATCAGCCTCGGCGAGCGGTTCTGCGAGGCGCGCCGCATCAAAGCGGTACTCGCTGAAACGTTCGTCGAAGCGAACCGGGCAGTCAAACACGTCGGCATACTTTTCCCAGTATACCGGTCTGGCACAAGCAAGATGAACCACCCGGGGAGCAAACGGACGCCGTGTCAGCAGTGAGATTAACGGCGCTATTCCACGGAACAGGTCATCGACGACAAACTCACCAACCTGGCCGCCTGCCAGCATATGGTCTATCCGAAGCACTGCATCGTCACCTTCACGGTGAAAACCAAGTTCAAACATTGCGCCAGCCATTTTGTGGTACTTCACGGCAATCTGCACCGCCTTCTCCAGCGTGGCGCTGCTCATCATCGCGTAACCCAGCAGGCCATAATCGGAAATTGAAACTTCACCCGGCCAGTCGAGCCAGTCGCCGGGAGGCACCAGCGCAACTACGTTCTCGAGTTGCCGAATCCGTTGTCGGTAGCTGATACGGGCCTCGGGATCGTCAAGCGCCGCAAACGTCATCCCCGTTCCCTCGAGCACGCGTTCTGGCGCAAATCCACGGTTCTTCAGTATCACCACCAGCGCGATGACCTGGGATACGCGAATGGCACGCCGATCGAGGCTGTAGTTATGGAACATCATTCAGGCCAGCTAATGCGTCTGCGTTAGCCGGCGCACGCCAAAATAGCCTGCAGATCTTACCGACTCGATGCTGGCCTGAACAAACTCCAACGGCAATCCGAGCGCAGTACCCATCAGGTTAATTCGCAGGCGATCCTCATACTGGATCTCGCAACAGGCGTGGGTCGCCACAAAAGCAGCCTCAATAACCTGGCGTTTGCCCGCGACATTGAGAATGTGCGCTCGCCCCCGTAACAGTTCAAACAGGTCGTCTCGCCCGCTGGCAAAGTTTCTGATGTGTTCCCGAAGGGCGTCATCCGGGACCTCTACCTGGCAAACTTTCCGACAGATTTCCTGGGCCAGCTCAACATGATCGGTCATGCCATAACCGACCAGAATGTAGGCAAGCACCTGCTGGATCGCAGTCACCTGCGAGGGCTCAGTGCTATCGGTGGCAAAACTACTGCCACAGGTCTCACAGCGATGATATTCCGCAACCTTCTCTATCGGCAGCAGTGAAAGCCCAAACACAGTGAAATAGTTCGTTTCCCTGACTGCTGAAAACAGTGTTGAACCGCCACAAATCGAGCACTGCCGCTGCCCAAGGTCAGCGGCAGCTACCTTGATCCGTTCACCAAACAAAAAGATCAAAAACCACCTCCCGTGTTTAGTTTTGCCTGAACCTTAACCTTGTACCACAGACAATCACCTCACCATCCAATTGGGTCAGCCCCAATCTGTAGATTGACTGCTGCAAGCCTTCGGCATCCGATACATCAAATTCTACCGCGGCAACACCGTCGCCTCGACCGTCGGTTGCTGCCATAAAGTTGATCTTCCCACGATCCAGCTTGATGACGTATTTTGCGGAAATCTCCGGATCACCCTCAACCAGCACGGGTTTGTCCAATGCCTGTGACCAACGCCCGGCAACCGACGCTGCGTCAACCGCCTGGATATCAACAGCAGTGATTGCACTCACATGCCTCGCCACGCGACTTTCCCAGTCGGGTCCGGCCCACTCCCAGTGATCGGCGGGTACCATCTGATCAAACGAGACAATGGCTGCGCCGATGTCGCGTGGGTGCACATGGAATGCGTTTACCGAATCCTGCTGAGTACTCCACACCTTGCGTATGCCAAGCTGCGCCATGCGCGCCGTACAGGCATCAATATCATCAACACCCACCAGCACCATGTAGCCACCATCACCTCCCCGCCGTTCCAACAAACGCCCTGCGGCCGTATTTGCTTCTAACGGCGCGACAACCTCCAGAAAGGTGTCGCCAATGGCCATCACTGAGTTGCACAAACCGAACTCCCCAACACCGGGATCTGCAAAATCCTGTTCCAGCCCGAGCAGGTCAAACAGCTGCTGTCGAACCCCGGTTAGCTGTCCCGCTACCAGCGCGACCTGTTTCAATTCCATGGAAACCACCTCCCCTATGCCCAGTCGACACCATATCATCGGCTAATCTGGGTTAACATGATTGAACCCTGTGTATGAACCTTGAGTATGAACCTCGAATATGACCCTTGAACATGGAGAAAATTGATGAAGCTGATAGCCACCCTGGCCCTGGTCGTTTATTGCGCGACCTCCCTTGCCGCCATCGCTGACTTTGACGCGACAGAAGCAAAGCTCAAAACTGCCCTTGAAGACGAACGCCGTACGCCAGCTGAAAAGGCGCGCGACGCCAATCGCAAACCCATTGAGACCCTGGAGTTTTTTGGCCTGCGGGACAATATGACTGTGCTTGAACTGCTGCCAGGCGGTGGCTGGTACACCAAACTGCTTGGACCTGTCCTGGAAGAAAAAGGCAAGCTGTATGTCTCGATTAGTGCCGAACGCATCCATGCTGCCCTTAAGGACGGTGCCGGTTTCAAATCGCTCGAGCTGATTCCCTTTGATCGGGAAAACTTTATCCGACCGCCCGGTGCTAGCCGCACAACCCTGCCAGAATTCAGTTTTGGGATCGATAACAAGGTCGACATGGTGCTGACGTTTCGAAACCAGCACAACTTTAGCGAAGAGGGCCGAATGAGTATGAACCGCGCAGCCTTCGAAGCACTCAAGTCAGGTGGTGCGTATGGCGTGGTTGATCACACGCGGCGTCACATGTCTCCGGATTACAGCGAGTCCCGGCGTCGAATGGATCCTGTGGATATCATCAAGGAAGTGCAGGCGGCGGGCTTTGAGTTTGTCGACTACAGCACCCTGCACTATCGTCCTGATGATGAACTCGTGTACGAGGTTGGGCGCAAGACTGTCTCAGGCAATACGGACCGATTCACCCTGTTGTTCCGCAAACCATAGACTGGACCGTCAGTTCTGCACAAGAGACCTGATTTCCCTGATCAGGTCTCCCGGGCAACATCTGGCGCGATAATCTACATCTACCGAGCGGAAGAACACGCTACCATCACGATCGACGAGATACGTCGCTGGCAAAGGTAGAGAACAGTTTCCACCACCCGGGTCCACCCCCCAACTCTGGAAAAGCGCAATCTCCTCACTGGTCAAACCGTAGATAAGTCCAAAAGAACGGGCGATCGTGTTGTTCGCATCAAACACCATCTGGAAACCTGGCTCACCAACAAACTCTGCCGGTAGCGGATGTGGAGAAATTGCCAGGTAACGAACCCCCAGTCCTGTGAGGTCGGATCTGATGCTGTTGTATGCCTCAATTTCGGTCCGACAGTATGCACACCAGAGCCCGCGAAAAAAATTGAGCACCACCGGGGCAGCATCCAGCCATTGATACAGACTGGTCTGCTCGCCAGACGCACCTGCAAACATGAAGTCAGGGACCGTCTCACCCGGCCGCAGACAGGTGCCGAGTATGCCACTACGCCGCAGTCTGGCGGTCAACCGGGTGATAACCCCCAGTTGAGGTGTGGGTAGTGCCTCGCAGTTCAGCGCACGTAATTCGGCAAGTTTCTCGGTCAGTTGGGTGTTTACCGTATCCATAAAGATCGCTTATATTCGTCTTTACCCTGCAAGCAGCACTATTAATATGATGTTTTATTCGTCCAAGGCATAGGTCAAATGGATAGACTGACCGCCATGCATATGTTCGTTCGCGTCGTCGAAACTGGCAGCTTTTCAGCTGTCGCGCGTGAAATGAACACCACTCAGCCTACCATCAGCAAGAATATTGCAGAACTTGAAGCGTGGCTAGGGGCCAAACTGCTTAACCGCAGCACGCGCAGTTTGCGACTGACAGAGACAGGGACTGACTACTACGAGAGATCTCTGGCCATACTGCAGGACGTCGAGGAAGCCGAGCAAGTCGTTGGCCAGCTTCAAACCCAGCCCAAAGGGAATGTACGACTCAGCGCCGTGGTAGCTTTTGGTAGCCTGCATATTGTGCCGCGCCTGGCAGGTTTTAATGCAGCCTACCCCGATATCAGGATTGATTTGCGACTCAGTGACCGCGTGGTAGACCTGGTTGAAGAAGGTATTGATGTTGCGTTTCGGATGGGTATCCTGCCTGATTCAACCCTGATAGCCAGGCGACTCTGCAGTAGTCCGCTGGTGACGGTTGCGACCCCGGACTATCTCGCTACCCACGGCGTTCCGGCACACCCGCGTGATCTGAAGCATCACAATTACATTCGATATTCCGATTCAGCGCCGCGGAGTGATGTTGAATACCAGGACAGCGGCAAGCCGGTTCGTATCCTTGTTGAAGGCAACCTCGCAACCAACAACAGCGAGGCGCTGCGTGCCGCATTGATCAGCGGCCTTGGCATTTCCCGCACCCCACGCTGGCTGGTGGGTGATGCGATCAGTGACGGCAGACTTGTTACTGTGCTGGATGATTACCAAACAGAGCCGATGAATCTTTTTGCCGTTTACCCACCGGGTCGCCACTTGCCATCAAGAGTTCGATCCCTGATCGACTATTTTGCTGACGCTTTCCGGGACTGTGCCCTGATTGGAGGCTGTTAGCAGACAACGCCACGCGCTCGATCAAGGGCCAGCAACCTCAAGCACGACGGTGACAAGCACAACCCAACCCGTCATTAGAAGGACAGACAGACAGTTAAAAAGACGTCCACGGAAACGACACGCACACCAATCCATTCCAAACCACCAACAGTAAAAGAAGTGGCGACATTCTATTTATTCCAAATTGAATAACAAGAATATAACCAGGAATACCTTTGATGCTGTTTAAGAATAAATTACCACCAGTCAACCGCCTCAGCGTTACAGCGCGTTGCCGTCGTCAACTCGCTCACATCGGAGAACTCGAGTTCATCGCCTGCTGCCAGCAGGCCGCCATTGAGAGCGTACAAGAGGTCAGAACCGATCACTGTACCGGCGTCATTCTTCCAGATAGTTCGCAGTGTCACAAAATGCAGATCGACATTGCCCGTATTGCGTACCACGCCCAACATCCTGGTGCGGCCAAAATCACGCACGCACTGGGTCACACGTATACGAACTCTGGTTTCAGTTTGATGCCTGGTCCCGGTCGCGTCCGGCACCGCAATGGACGTACCTGCGGGAGCAGGCTGCATCTCCTTGTTGAAGTAATTGCGGTAAATCAGCCCTCCTGCTATCACCAGCACAACAGCGGCGATGAGCGCAAAGAGGGCTTTATCCGTCACAGGTTGTGACGAGGCAGATTACACACCACTAGAAGTTGTAAACCAGCGTCACCGACGTTTCGGTGTCTGTCTTCTCGCGACCAACAGGCACTTCTGACTGGTTCTTGACAAGCAGGGTCAACTTCATCGCCAGGGCACCGGCAATCTGCGACTGCAGCGATGTTTCGGAGCGGGTGATGGTGTTGTCTGAACCAATCTCGGCACTCAGGTTTTGCTGGAAACTGGAAGTTTCGCTGAGATCCC
>CAYGNA010000237.1:0-6493 GCA_964351065.1 uncultured Pseudomonadales bacterium | reverse complement strand
GCTCCCATGCTGTGGCCCACCAGAAAAACAGGCAGACCTGGATTGGCCGCGCTTGCAATGTCGATCAGCTGATCAATGTCATCCACCAACGCATCCCAGCCGCCCTTGCCAAAATCGCCTGGACCTGCAGGACCGGATGTTCTTCCATGAGCCCGGTGATCCATGGCCCAGACGTCAAAACCATGGTCATTCAAAGCCCCGGCAAATCGCTCATATCGCAGGGCATGCTCGGCCATGCCATGCGAGATGACCACGACCGCACGCGGTGACGCTACCTGCCATCGCCAGGCCACAATTGGCCACTGGTCAATACGCGAAACATAGCTGGTCTCGGCAGGCATCAGGCGGCCCTTTCCTGTGCACACCCATCCAGCGCACACCCATCCAGCGTGATGCGGTGCATCTCTCGCCGCAGACCCGCATAGTCGTTCTGTGCAAAGTGCCAGGTGGCACGATTGTCCCAGAACGCAATGGAGCCGGGTCGCCACTGGAATCTGCCGATATGTTCGTCGCGCACCGCCTGCTGGTACAGGTAGGCGAGCAGCGGCGCAGAGTCTTCTGCCGACCAGCCGTCAAATCGCAGCGTAAAGGCGGGATTAACATAAAGTGCCTCCCTGCCCGAGAGTGGGTGGCAAATCACCACCGGGTGTACAGGATCGGCCAATGCTTCCGCCGCTTCCGGGTTGCCAATCCGACCACCACTGGCCTTATCTTCCTGGTGATACCCCTTGTTTTTACCAAATACATGCCGGGCCGAATGCACGGCATTCAGTCCACGTAGTGTTTGTTGCAACCCCGCTGACAAACACTCAAACGCCTGGTACATACTGACAAACCAGGTGTCACCCCCAGCGGGAGGCAGTTCACGGGCCACCAGAATTGAGCCCATCGCAGGTTCAAAATCATAAGAGTGATCGGTGTGCCAGCCGCCACCAATGTTCGTGACCTGATCGGGTTCTTTGGTGACCATGGCAATCTCCGGAAAGTCCGGATGCGCGGCAAAAAACCGATTGATGTTAATTGTGCCAAATCGACCAGCAAGTTCGATGTGCTGTGTTTCATTGAGCTGCTGGTCACGAAAAAACACGAGACCATAGGTCGCGTAAGCCTGCTTGATTTCTGCCAGGTCGGCGTCGGACATCCGGGGCAGGTCTATGCCAGTAATTTCTGCACCAGCGCCGGGCTGGGGTGTGATCTGCATGGCGCTCCCTCCATTGGACAGTCAAACCACCGAGGGTACAACACTTGCGCAGCGGAATCAGCAGAGATCCAGCGACGACTATCGGGCACCCAGGGAGAGCAGTGAGCTACCGGTGATTGGGGCAGAAACAGTGGTAGCAGTCCCCTCTGCAATTGAGGCCAGCATCCCGGCCGGGACCTTGTCCTCCGGTATCACCTCAACCAGCGTGGGCAATCCGGTCGCGGCAGGCGCTACAGGCTGCGTATCCACGTTAACAATCTGAACGTTCGATACAGAAAAGAGAGAGCCAATCAGTTTGGCAACATCAGCGGTTTCCCGGTCGTAGCTAAAGAAGTCAGCCTGGCTGCCTTGTCTCGGGCCTGACTGGGCTGATTCATCAACACGATGCGTACGGTGCGGCGCCAAACCCGTTGGAACCGATGACTGTCCCTGCGCGTCATACCCCCAACATGAAAGCCCACCCGCTTCGTCAAGTGCACAACTGTGATGGGTGCCAGGTGCCGCTTGATAAGGAGACGCCAGCATGGGTGGATCAGCCTGCTGGAAGGAGTTACGGCCCCAGCACACCAGCCCAGCATCATCAATCGCACAGGCGTGGGAGAAACCCGCCTCCACATACTTTGGATTTATCAGGCTGGGTACATCGAGCTGGCCATAATTGTTCAGTCCCCAGCAGACAACACTGTCGCCGTCGAGCGCGCAGGTGAAGTTACCGCCTGCGGTGATCCAGCGGGGGTCATTCAGCACCGGGATATTCGTTTCACCAAAGTCATTTCTACCCCAGCATTTGACACCATTGTCATCCAGCGTACACGTGTGATGCAGGCCTACTGCCACCTGCCGTGGGTTCTTGAGGTCGGTGGGCACTTCCAGCTCACCATATTTGTTACCGCCGCGGTAGCACCAGAGTCCCTCGTCATCAATCACGCAGACATGGAGTCCGCCCGTGGACATCTGCCTGCCATTGTTAAGCGGAAACAGGTTAAAGCCATCGATACCCCAGCAAGTGACGTTATGCTCATCCATGGCACAAGTATTCTGGTCGGCTGCGACAACCTGCCGGGTCTCACGCAGAATGCCCGGGACAGATGACTGGCCAAAGAGGTCACTACCCCAGCAGGTAACGTCGCCGTCAATCAGTGCACAGGTATGATTATGTCCAAGCGTCAGGTGTTCCTGTGGCACAAAAGGCAGGTTATCCACGCCATCATAGATACCATCATTATCGAGATCAGCTGCAGTCGCGCCCATCGATATCAGCATCAAGGTGATAAATGCGCGTACGCATTTCATTGGCGTGTCTCCCCGGTCCCACAGGACGTGGTGTTATCAAAACCTGGGAATCATGCTAACGACGCTATGTTACGCTTCAGTTACTACAATATTGTTTTCGGTAATTTTGCGTAATTGGAGGCGATCCCGTGAGTGAAGTCACAGTCGACACCGGTATCCTGGCCGGCGTCAGCACAACCAGCAAAGATGGCAAGACAGTCCACTTTTTTGGCGGTATTCCCTACGCAGCGCCCCCGATTGGCAACCTTCGCTGGCTGGCGCCACAGTCGCCGGCAGCGTGGGAAGGCGTTCGAGATGCGTCTGACGTGGGGCCAAGCTGCCCTCAACTGGTTGTCGGCGAAGGTGGATTCCGCGATGCAATCAGCAAGGCCCTCGGGTACGAAACACCCCTAAAGACTATCTTGTATGACGAAGACTGCCTCTACCTTAATGTGTTTTCACCCTCGCTTTTACCCGAATCCCCACTGCCGGTGTTGTTCTGGATTCACGGCGGTGCCCACCGTTTCGGCACAGGCAGCGGCTATCCGGGTGAGGAACTGGCCGCGCAAGGTGTTGTCCTGGTGACGATCAACTATCGGCTTGGTCCCCTTGGCTTTGTCTCTCATCCAGAGCTGACGGGTGAAGGCTGTCGCGGGAACCAGGGACTGCTGGACACGGTTGCTGCACTTCAATGGGTGCAACGCAATATTGGTGAATTTGGCGGCGATCCTCGCAACGTTACGGTCTTTGGTGAAAGTGCCGGTGGTCACTCAACCTGCGCCATGATGACCTCTCCTCTCTGCAAGGGATTAATGCACCGCGCGATTGCCCAGAGCGGCGTTGGCGCCCAGGCAACTCAACTGCTGGACAAACCCGGTGTCGTGCCAATCAGTGCAGAGCAGACCGGTGTAATGCTCGGCGAGGTGCTGGGGTGCCCCGCTGGCCCGGGGCAACTGGAAGCCATGCGTCAGGTCAACGTTGCGGACATCATCGAACTCACCGCCAACTTCCCCATGCCCGGTGTCATTATTGATGGTCATTGCCAGGTTCAAAACCCACTCACTGTCTTCAGGAACGGCGAACACAACGATGTTCCATTGATGATCGGCAGCAATGCGTTTGAGGGCTCGGCGCTCTACTGCGGTGCCCCTATGGTCCAAATGGCCCTGTGCCCGGACGTTGATACCTACGTTGAGGAGTTTCGACGCTTTTTCGCAGAAGAAGCAGACGCAGCCCTGACCCTCTACCCGGCAGGATCCATGGACGAGATGATCCACTCCTCCAAGCTCATGTGCGGGGATTCCCTGTTTGGCGCACCCACACGTGCGGTAGTGCAGGCGCTCTCGGAACAAGGCAAAGCCTGTTACCCCTATTACTTTACAAAAACGCCTGAGGGCGATGATGAGGGAGCCCTGGGTGCTTTCCATGCCATGGAAATCGCGTATGTGTTTGGTGCTGACATGCTATCGCCGCTTTCCAGGGAGTCTGACAAATTTCTCTCAAGGCGCATGATGCAGTACTGGGTCAATTTCGCCCGCACGGGCAACCCCAATAGCCCTGACGCGCCCGAGTGGACGCCCTATGACAGCAACGCAGATCAGCTGATGGAACTGGGTGACCGGATTGGCATGGTGTCCTGTGAGCGAGCACGGGAATACGACCTTGTCATGAAAGGCATCGACCGCCAGCTCGAGGCCATCGCGGCGGCAGGTCAGTCTTCCTGAACGGGATGCAACTTTCACATCGTTTGATCCAGATCATGTTCTGAAAAATGTTCGTCGGTACAGTCGGTTAACGGCCTTTTTTAAACGAGCAAGTTGAACGGGTAAGGGTAGATAAAGTGAACAGTGAACATTTTGACGTTTTGATTGTTGGTGCCGGTATCTCCGGTGTTGGTGCTGGTTATCACTTGCAGCAGCAGTGTCCTGACAAGAGTTTTGTCATTCTGGAGGGGCTCGAGTCTTTTGGCGGCACCTGGTGGATGCATCGCTATCCCGGCATACGCTCCGACAGCGACCTCTACACATTCGGCTACCGCTTCAAGCCCTGGACCGGCGCCCCCATCGCCTCGGCTGAAGAGATCCTGAAATACATGGGTGAAGTGATCGACGAAAACCATCTCGACGATCACATTCGCTACAACCACTGGATCGAAACAGCCAGTTGGTCCAGCGAGGACAAACTCTGGACTATCGAAGGCAAGCAGAAGGATACCTTTGAGCCCGTCAAATTCACGGCCAACTTCCTCTGGATGTGCCAGGGTTACTATCGCCACGCGGAAGGCTACACACCAGACTGGGCAGGGATGGAGAATTATAAGGGGAGGATAGTTCATCCGCAGACCTGGCCCGAGGACCTGGACTACAAGGACAAGGACGTACTGGTTATAGGCTCAGGGGCCACAACCGCAACCGTTGTGCCGGCCATTGCACCGGACTGCAAGCACGTTACGGTTCTGCAACGTTCGCCCACCTACTTTATCCCGGGCCGAAACGAGAACGTCACCGCTGAACTGCTACGCAAACTCGAAATACCTGAAGAGTGGATTCACGAAATTGTCCGGCGCGAGATTCTGTTTAACCAGGCAGAATTCACCAGGCGCGCGGCCGAAGAACCCGAGGTTGTCAGAGAAGAGCTACTTGCCGCGGTGAAGATGTTTTTGCCCGAAGATTATGTCGAAAGCCACTTCACGCCGCGTTACAGACCCTGGCAGCAGCGCATTGCGTTTGTACCGGACGGTGACATCTTCAGGGGTATTGCGTCAGGCAAAGCCAGCATGGTGACTGACGAGATTGACCACTTCACCGAAAAGGGTGTGCTGACCAAATCAGGCGAACAACTCGAAGCCGACATTGTCATCACGGCAACCGGCTTTAACCTGTGTGTCCTCGGCGACATTGATTTCAGCGTCGATGGCAAACACATCGACTTTGCCGATACAGTCACCTACCGCGGCATGATGTTTACCGGTGTACCCAACATGGTTTGGGTATTCGGCTATTTCCGCGCCAGCTGGACACTGCGGGTTGACCTGATTGGTGACTTCGTCTGCCGACTGCTGAATCACATGGACGAAAAAGGCGTAAAGTCGGTTGTGCCCGAACTCCGCCCCCAGGACAAGGACATGCCAAGACTGGGATGGATCGATTCAGATAACTTCAATCCCAATTACCTGCAGCGCTCCATGCACCTGATGCCTAAGCGGGGTGACAAACCAGAGTGGCAACACACCCAGGATTATTGGCGAGAGAAAAAGGAAGTTCCGCAAATTGACCTGGACGATGCGGAATTCAAGTACGCATAAGGTCAATTGTCTGGCTTGTTCGTGTCCGGAAACTCAAAATCGTGGTAGCTATTTCCCGCTAACCTTCTGTTTTACATACCAACAGGATCCTTATGGCGCACCAGATTTACGTCTGAACAGGACTTTTCGGACGGGAACTAGCTTGTTAGCAACCTGGAATAAAAGACAGCGGCGGCACATTTTGTGTGCGGCACAATAGTGGCGACATAATGGCTTCCTGCGCGAGCATCACTCATAATCGATCGTTGCCAATGTAGATAGTGCCGCATGCAAAAGTGCTGGGAGCCACCATGTCTGAACGAAGCAGAAATGCTGACTATCGTCGATCAGGCGCTGATCCATTTTCGTGACTTCTACGCGCATCTGCCGCAGAAGCGCGCATCCCGGGCAATTGACCCGGTTCGCGAACTTGTGCTGCTTCGACTCGACATATTGCGGGAAGGTGATTTTCCGGCTGATCAGTTTCATGAACGAATGCTGCAAATTTTCAGGCGCCTGCGCGACGGTCACACCCTGTATCGAGCCGGTAGCGCACAATATCTGACCCTGCCTTTCCAGGTACGCTGGTGTGTTGAAGCTGGGCACGCAAAATTTGTTGCCATGGGCGTGCAGAAGACAGCGACGGACCACACCTTTGTCTCGGGTGTTGAGATACTGAACTGGAATCACGTACGTATTCCCGACGCCGTAAAACTGGTTGGCGACCAGTTTTACGG
>CAYGNA010000236.1:0-6502 GCA_964351065.1 uncultured Pseudomonadales bacterium | reverse complement strand
AATCGGAGGAAATCTTCAATCAGCGCTCCCGGGACGGCGAGGAAATAAGGGAAGTAAAGACTACAAGACTTCAGCCCCGCTATAAACAGCCGTTGTCTCCTGTGTTGCAGGAACTCAATCAGCTGACGGTGGTGCTCTTTTTTCGACGGCGACGGCGTCTTTTACCACCGCTGCTGACAGCCATCCGGGCTCGTGCCTCTGGGTCACTTTCCTGGTAGTTGGTCCACCACTCTCCCAGGCCAGCTTCAATCTCGCCGCTTTCCTCCCGCAGAAGCAGGAAATCGTATGCGGCGCGGAAGCGCTTGTGACGTAATGTCGTTTCTGCTTTTTTGCCATGTTGCATTGGCAGCCGGAACTGAAGGCTCCATATGTCGCGCATGGGGCCGGAAAAGCGTCTGGGGATAGAGGTGAACAGTTGTTGCTCCGCTATGACCTGGGCGCCAGCTTCGTGGCCTGCCACAATGCTGGTCATGCCCTCAGCAAGCAGGTCGTTAAGCCTCTGGCTGTAGGGGTGCCAGAGTAAAGCCGCAAGCACAAACGCGGGTGTGACGGGTTTACCTTCGCGGATCCGCAGGTCGGTACTTCGTAGCGCCAGTTGGACAAGTTCCTGGGCACCCTTATCTTCAAGCGCTCGCCGACTGGACGGAAACAGCCACCCGTACAACTCGTAGGTAAGCAGTTGTTCAAACGATGCCTCGCCATGGCCGTTCATGAAGAGTTTGAGGACCTCTTCGAACAGGCGTGCCGGTGGTATGTCCTGCAACAGGAAACCCAGCCTGCGCATCGAGGCTTCGACCAGGGGATCGATATTGAATCCGAGCTTCGCCTTGAAGCGGATGGCACGCAGCATTCTGACAGGATCTTCCCGAAATCGATCCTCCGGCTCCCCGATCAAACGAATTCGCTGGTTCTCTATATCCGTCAGGCCATCGAACGAATCGACCAGCGTATCGGTCTCCGGCTGGTAATAGAGCGCATTCATGGTGAAGTCGCGGCGTTGCACGTCTTCAACAAATGTCCCGTAGATATTGTCCGAGAGGATCATGCCGCCCTCAGAAAAATTCTTTTCAGTCTCCACTTCATTGTGAGGTGCGCGGAAAGTTGCCACCTCGACAATCTCGGAACCGTAGCGGACATGCACAATACGGAACCGTCTCCCGATCAGTCTGGAGTTCCGGAACAGACCGTGGACCTCGTCTGGATGCGCGTCAGTTGCGACGTCAAAATCTTTTGGCGATTTGCCCAGCAGGATATCGCGCACGCAGCCACCGACGACGTAGGCCTGATATCCGGATTCTGTAAGTCGCCTGATGACCTTGAGTGCACCAAGACTGATGTGGCCCTGACGGAGCAGTTCCCTGGTCATAAGAGGCGCCGCGGGGCCTTCTTACCAAATGCAAAGCAGCCAAATGCAAAGCAGCCAAGCATAAAGCCTGAGCGTCGAGCGCTTAGCAAAAAATGGTTTCTCGAATGATCGTCGACCGCAGACAAGATTTTGCTTTTTGGCATTCTGTCGATTTGGAGGTAGAAAGCGGAATAATACCAGACAATCGCTTAAACGAATAAAATCGTGAGCGGGTCACATCAACCTGAGCGGACAAAATGGGAGGGTAGAAAGAAAAATGGGAAAACCAAAATTTTCCCATTCAGCGAGCCAGCTTGTTTTTCTTATTATTTCTTTTTCTTCTTGTTATCAGTTACACCACTAGAAGCAACATTCCCTCTGTGGCTAGCGACTGCCCTGGTTTTTTTTGTGCAGGCGCCCTTTTTTATTTTTGTTGTACATACACTAAGCAGAAAGCGTGCCAATAAATCATTTTCTTTAAAATCAATGGGATAGCTCTTTCGTGATAGTTCTTTCAGTGGGGCGTGTAACTTATGGTTACGCTCAAGTGTAACCATAAGTAACTATGAGTAACCGAGTGTCTGCTACTGCTTCCTGGAACGCTCCCGGGGAAGGTTCAGCTTTTGTCGTTTTTGCCAGAGTGCTTTTCGGCTGATCCCCAGTTTTTGAGCCAATTCTGTTTCCGTCATCGTGTCCTGATTTGAAATCACGAATTGCTGAAAATAGTCCTCCAGCGAGACATGGTCATCAATGGGAGGTGACGGTGACCCGATTGACTCGGCTTCGATAGACAGGAGTTCCGCCGGTATCTCCGCACCCTCACAGAGAATTACCGCTCGTTCAATGGCGTTTTCGAGTTCTCTGATATTCCCTGGCCAGCGATAGGTGGCAATCAGTGCTCTCGCTTCGTGTGAAAAACTCAGGCAGGGTTTACCCAGGCTTATACAGTTCTGCCGCAGGAAGTACTCTGCCATGGGCATGATGTCCTCAGTCCGTTCTCGCAAGGGTGGCAGATTCAATTTCACGACGTTAAGACGATAATAGAGATCTTCCCGAAACTCACCGCGTTCAGTCAGTTTCTTCAAATCCCGATGGGTCGCGGCGATCAGACGGACACTGACCTTTCGAGTGGCGACTGAGCCGACACGCCTGACCTCGCCTTCCTGCAAAACCCGGAGTAGTCGGGCCTGGGCCTCCAGCGGCAGTTCGCCGATTTCGTCCAGGAATAACGTGCTGCCATCTGCCGCTTCAACGAGCCCAACCCTGGAGGTGGTTGCCCCGGTAAACGCACCACGTTCGTGCCCAAAAAGTTCAGACTCAATTAACGTGTCCGGAATGGCTGCACAGTTCAGCGAGATCATTTCGTTCCTGGATTGTGCGCTCGCGCTGTGAATGGCTTTTGCCACCAGTTCTTTACCTGTGCCTGACTCGCCCAGGATAAGCACGTTGGTCCCGGTTGGAGCGACCTTGCGAATTCGTTCGAACAGATCCTGCATGGGCTTACAGGTGCCCAGCATACCGTCTATGGGCGGCGTTAGAGCAACAGGTTCGAGTGCCGACCCGACAAGACCGGTGATGGTCCGGTTGAGTTCTTCGTAATCGAAGGGTTTGACGATATAGTCAGCCGCGCCAAGTTTCATGGCCTCTACAGCAGAGGCCACGCTCGCATAGCTTGTCATGACAACCACAGGTACCTCCGGCGCCATCTTTATGATGTCTGTGCCGATAGGCCCGGGCAGCCTGAGATCAGTAATGATCAGCGAAAAGTCGTCAAGATTTAGCGTTGCTGCTTCTGTAACAGACCCTGCTTCCTTGACCTTGAATGATTGTTTTTCTAAGAATTTCTTGAGGGAGGAACGGATGACGATTTCATCTTCGATGATAAGTATTTTCTTCCCACCCATAGGCAACACGTGTCCGAATCGGCATGCCGACACTAAACTATGAATGCATGATTGAAGTCAACAGATGGCTGCGTGTATGCCAAACCCGGGAGGCTGGCGTGGAAGTCTTATTGTTACACGTGTTCCCTGGTCGTCACCGGCAGATTCGGCTTCAATAGTGCCACTATGTTCCCTGATGATTGAGCTCACAATCGCGAGTCCGAGGCCTGTACCTTCACCCGGTCCCTTGGTAGTAAAGAATGGCTCAAACACCTTCTTCAACTGCGCCGTAGGTATACCGTGGCCTTGATCTGTCACGGTCATTTCGATTGCATCACTTTGTTGCGAACCTCCTATCAGTACCACACCACCGGGTCGTGAGGCATCTCGTGCGTTGGCGAGTACATTGACAAAAACCTGCGCAAGCCGTTGCGGATCACCCATGACGTATAGGTCAGCGGGTGTTGTGTTCTGAAAGCTGATGCCGTGTTCGCTCTGGCTGAGTGAGAGCAGATTGATTGCCTCGTCGGTACACTGGCGGAGGTTGACCGGGACAGTGGGTCGGTGGACATCCTGGGTGCCGCCATGAGAAAAGTTGACCAGGGACTGGAGTATTGTCGAAACCCGGGCGGTTTGCTCGAGGATCTGATCTGCGAGTTCATGGTGCTCCGGATCTGTTGCCTCCCATCGAAGATTTTGAGCGAGGCAGGCGATACCCGTGATCGGATTGCCAATTTCATGCGCTACCCCCGCGGCAAGTTGGCCGATTGATGCCAGCCGTTCGTTGTGCATTAACTGCTGTTCCAGTACATGCTCGTCGGTAATATCCTCGATGACGATGACAACGTCGCCTTCGGCGACTGACGGTAGATTCGCAATGGCTGCTTTATGCAGGTTCAGCAGTACGGGTTTCCTTTCGGTCTTCACGGCAACCTTAAACTGGTCAACAGCATCACCAAATGCAAAGGCGCCCAGGATTTCCTGCCAGGGAGCAGGCAGGTCACGCACCGAGGAACCAGTCATCCGGTCTGAATTGATGTCCGTCAGTTTCTGCATTTCCCTGTTCCACGTGAGGATCTGACCCTCGTGGTTAATTGAGAAAACAGCTGTCGGCAGATCGTGGAGAATTTGGCGGTGATACCGCCGTAATGCATCAAGCTCTGCAGCAAATCCGGTAAGGCGAAAGCGAAAATCCTCCAGCCGCGTTTCGATGGCGTGGACGTTCTCTGTACTCTGGCCAGCGCTTGTGTACGGGATTGTCCGGTGGATAATGCGGTGTGCAATGGTCTGACCCATCAGACTGGATAAGCTGGATTCAATGCGATTTCGAATTTGCTGTAGCGCGTATGGACGGCCCTCCTCCATATCAAGTTGTAGCTCTGTGAGTGCCTGATTCACCTCGCGGCTCGCCGCTACCGGACCTATTGCCGATGCGACGCCACTCTCAATTTCGGTCACTGAACTCACCGTCAAAGCACCCTGGTAAGGACGCGTAAATGAATCCGAAATACAGTCGTTTGCCGCATTGAGTTCCTCAGGCGAAGAGCGGGTTGCCAGTGAGAAGAAGACATAGGCGATTGCGTTGACGGTCAAAGAGGCAGTGACAGCGAAGTGCCATGCATTCTCCGCAGGCTCATACAGCCTCGGCTCATACAACAGTGGTGATGCTGTCAGCATCCGGGAGTAGACGAGGTCGCTGACGAGCGGGAAAAACAGTGCGACAAACCACACCAGGTAGCCTGCCAATAGCCCCGCAGCGAGTCCTGCGCGATTACCCCGACGCCAGTAGAATGCTCCGACCAGGCCTGGCAGGAACTGGAGAACGGCAACAAAGGCAACAATGCCAAGACTCATGATTTCCTGGCCGGGGTCCAGCAGGCGATTAACCCCGTAAGCCGCAAATATGATGGCCACGATGAGTGCCCGGCGTGTGTTAATCAGTAGTGAATAAAAATTGATGCCGGGTACAGGCCGGTAGAAAGGTAGCAGCACGTGATTGAGTGTCATGGACGCGAGTGCCAGGGTTGATACGATTATCACGCCACTGGTTGCGGCCAGACCACCAACAAATGCCAACATGGTGATTGCAATATTGTTGCTGGCGATGCCAATCCCGACGGCAAAAAGTTCGGGTGGCGCCGTGCTGCCCAGGCGGATTGCTCCCCATAGGATCAGCGGGACACAGGCGGCCATGATCAGCATGTAGAGCGGAAAACCCCAGCGGGATGCGTGCAGCAGTTCGGCATCATCATTCTCGGTGAGTAGAATATGGTAGACATGTGGCATGGCGACTGCTGCTGCAAAAAACATCAGCAACAGTGAGCGGGAAGCGCCGTGCGACAAATTCGTTTCGTTGGCCGAGAGCGCCTGTTGGTTCGCCTCAAGCCACGCGGACAGCGTGGCCGGTCCGTCGAAAACCCCAAACAGTGCGAAACCGGCAATGCCAGCAAAGGCCATCAGCTTGATGAGCGATTCAAGTCCCAGGGCGACGACGAGCCCCTCATGTTTATCGCGTGTTGAGAGGTGTCGTGCCCCAAAAAGTATGGCAAATACACTCATTGTGAAACAAAAAATTACCGCCAGGACATCTTCGGAAAGTTCCTGGTTCAGGAGCAGGAATGTAATGGAAATGGCGTGAATCTGGAGCGCGATCAGTGGCAGCACACTAAGCAGCATTAAAAGACTGACCGTACCACCGACCCAGGGCGCTCGATAGCGAAATGAAAACACGTCCGCGAGGGAGCCCAGGTTGTGTGCCAATGCAGTCCGGCCCAGCGATGCCAGGAGCATGGGGGCTGTCAGGAAAGCAGCACTGGTACCAACAAAATACAGGAAGTACGCCGATCCATAGTGGGCGGCGAGCCCGATTGCGCCATAGAAACTGATTGCACCCGCGAATACGCCGAGGCTCAGTAATCGGGTAAGCGGGTGCCTGGTTAACGCCGCTGGTAACCAACCTCTCTCGGTGGCATAAGCCGAGCCGAACAGAAACAGAAGGTAGGTGAGCGTGATTGCAAAAAGCTGTGGAATCGAAAAAGCCATGACTTAATCCTGGCGTTTGCCTGAATCTCGCTGACCCGCGAGAAACGTTGCCACGATAAGTGCCAGCCAGAAAAACATGCCGCTATACCACTCTGCGACGCTACCGTACCAAAAGCTCTGCACGCTGGGCGCGAATACAAAAAAACCAAGAATCAGAAAAGTGACCGCTCTGTCTATCATCAAGCTATTTCCTGCCCAAGTTCCTGTTGCAGACGCGAAGAAGACAAGCCAT
>CAYGNA010000235.1:0-6516 GCA_964351065.1 uncultured Pseudomonadales bacterium | reverse complement strand
AATCTACTATTGACTAACAGTTGGTAGATCAAGGTGCTCCGGCGTAGGATTTACCATTGGAGCTGCAGCCACAATCGGAAATTCGCTGGCAACAGACGACGAAGGCGATGCCTAAGGGACGAATGGAGGCAAGGGATGCGCGAAAACTCAGAAGATTTCGAAATCGACAGATATACGTTGTTCTCAAGGCATCCCGGTCTTGGCGCACTGCTTGTTGTAATGGGTCTGGCCATCCCCGGATTGACCATGCTGGTTCTGGCAGCAGCTGCGCCAGACTACTTCTTCGGTAGTCTTACAGGAAGATTGCTGTTTACGTTTATCACGGCTTGTACAGCTGGATTCAGCGCCTGGCTCTTTGACCACTTAAGAAATCGAATCGTACGACAGCAGAAGAACAGTCTGGATTGAGCCACCGCCCAATCTCTGAAGATTGGGAGTTCTGAGAGCTCCACAAAGAACGAGTAGTGAAGCGTAGAAGCGAGAAGCAGACAAAGAAGTTTCGTAAACCATCACCGCATTTACTTGGAGAATTAGTCAACAATAGTTGACTTTTAGGCCCCAGGCGCCAGAATAGTCAACCTTAATTGACTTTTTCGCCAATCGCATGAACCTCCAGCATATCGGCCAGACCGTCCATGAAGCCCGCAAACAGCGCGGCATCACTCAGTTAGAGCTGGCAGAACTGGCACAAGTGAGCCGGTATACCCTGATCAAACTCGAAAACGGTACAGCTAGCGACATTCAGTTCAAGACACTCGCCGCCATCCTCGCCGCGCTACGAATGGAGATTACAGTGATCGATTGGCCAGTCAGCGGTCTGCGCGTATTAGGTGACAAATGACGGAACTGCTCAATGTGTGGGTGGGCGACAAGCGCGTAGGCGAACTCCTGAGGGAAGAATACGAGTACAGCTTCCAGTATCTTGATCCCGCATCACTTGATCCAACCCGCGACCTGGTGTCACTAACCATGCCCGTACGAAACAGGCGCTACGACACGCAGGTGCTAATGCCCCCGTTCCAGATGGCATTGCCCGAAGGCGCACTGCTTGATCACATCCGCGCCAGGTTCGGTAAACTGGTTGACGTAACCAACGACCTTGTTCTGTTGCGACTGGTGGGCAACAACACCATCGGCAGAGTCAGGTTTTCCGAGCCCGGAGAGCCGCCGAAAGCACCACTAACGACACCGCAATCACTACAAGAGCTGTTGCTCTATCCCGAAACCGGGACACTGTTTACTGAACTCTTTGAAACGCTTGCCTCACAATCCGGCGTTTCCGGCGTGCAGCCTAAAGTGCTGTGGAGTGAAGCCGGCAAAAAGGCAGCACTCACCACAGACAAGTTCATCCTGAAGACAGCCGGGCCTGATTATCCTTTGCTCGCCACCAACGAATACTACTGCCTGCGGGCCGCACAAGCGGCTGGATTGACCACTCCAGATTTTCAACTTGGAGAACATGGCGATTTGCTTGCGGTAAAGCGTTTTGATCTGGACACGGGAGGACACCAGCTGGCGTTTGAAGAGATTTGTGCTCTCATGGAAAGGCCCACAGGCGGCAAGTATATGGCGAGCTACGAGCAGGTAGTTGAAATCATCCAACGAGTGCCCTGTGAACCAAGGTCAGATGCCATGCAGCAAATATACAAGGCTATCGCGCTCAGTATGTTCCTGCGGAACGGAGATGCCCACCTGAAAAATTTCGGGATTCTCTACGACACCATTAATCAAAAGTGGCTCGCACCAATCTATGACGTTGTGTGTACCACCGCCTATATTCCCCGCGATGTGCCAGCACTGACGATGGATGGCAAAAAAGCCTGGCCGGACGATTCAACACTCATTGAATTCGGCATACACGCCTGCGGTTTACGCAGGCGCGATGTGAACCGTTGCCTGCTCGAAGTCAGAGTTGGTCTGGCATCATTGGCGCCAATGCTTGAGGCAGACGCTAGCAAAAGTGCGGCAAACTATCAGCTAAGCGAACACCTTAGGGATCTCCTAAAGAACTAGCGCATCACCCAAAATTATTAGCGTCAATTCGCGCAGTTTCACCTCACCGCCGTCCGCAACGCCTGCGTCACCGCATCCTGATGCCTCGCATACATGCTCCCAACCGCCGTCGGCGCATTGCTATGCGTTGCAATCACCAGGTCGGCCGCCGGGTCGATGTAAATCTGCTGTTCAAAAATGCCCTGCGCGGCATAGCTGCCATCACCCGAGAGCCACCAGAGATAACCATAGAACGGTGCACCCTGCATTGGCGTGGTGGATTCACGCATCCAGCCTTCAGGCAGGACGCGGGTGCCGTCGGCCAGCACGCCATCACGCGCTGCAAACAAGCCGATTCGCGCATAATCGCGCAGGGTTGCGCTAATGCAACAGCCGCCGGTTTCGCCACCACCCTCGCCGCCAAGCAGCCAGGTAGCGTCAGATTCCATGCCAAACGGTTGCCAGATCTTGTGCGTCAGGTAGGTCGATGCATTATTGCCGATAGCCGCGCGCAGGATCTCGCCCACCAGGTTGGTCTCGCCGGTGTAGTAGTTGAAGGTGGTGCCGGGTTCTGCCACTTTCGGCAACTGCGCCAGGTAGTTCACCAGCACAAGGCCGTTGGCGCCGCCGGCCTTTGCGACATCCGAATTTGGATCGGCGTAGTCCTCATTCCAGGCAGCGCCGGAGGCCATGTGGAGCACGTCTTCAATAGTGGCCTGCTCGTAAGGCGTGCCGCGCAGCCGGGGCAGGTAGTTAGCAACAGGTTCATCAACGTTCGTGATATAGCCGTCTGCAATGGCGGCACCAATCAGCATGGAAGTCACAGACTTGGTGACCGAAAACGAAATCCATTTTGTCGATTCGTTGTTGCCGTTGGCATAGTGCTCAAACAGAATCTTGTTGCCCTGGACCACAATCAGCCCCATGTGGGATGGCATGGTCAGGAAATCGGCCAGCGTAAATGTCTCGCCATTCACCTGGTAGGTCACGCCTGTCAGGTCCACGGGTGCCTCACTCAGTTGAAGCGGCGCATCTCCTGCAACGACCAGGCGGGTGGGGTAAAGCGCGTCGATATGACGAAAGGCCACGCGCCGCTCGTCCTGGTTGAAGAAAAGCAGGCTGGCGGCCTGTCCCCTGGCAAGGCGTTGGCGCATCGCATCAAGCGCAGCACTGTCAGCCGCCGAAACCACCCGGGATTCGCTGGTGATCGCTGCCGGTTCCCGCGTTGTTTGTGCACAACCCAGGGTGAGCATTAGTGTCGCTGCGGCCAGTGCCGCCATCAATCTCGTCATGATTCCGCCCTCCACGTTTTTGCCGACAGTATAACGTCATCGACCCCCGGGGTGAGCCTGGGCCATGCTCCCGCCGGTTGGCAGGCCTGGTGTTTACGTAGCATACTGGCGCGACTGGCGATCTGAGAAGAGGGAACAGAGATGTCGGAAGCATTGAACCTGCAGTCGGAATACCCGTTACAGCACCTGACACCCGCGATTGGGACTGAGGTGCATGGCATTAATATCGCCAACCTGGACAATAATACCATCGCGTGGTTGGCGGACCTGCTGGTGGAACGGAAAGTGTTGTTCTTTCGTGACCAGCACATCAGCATCGACGAGCATATTGCCTTCGCCGCCCGGTTTGGGGAGCTAGAGGTACATCCTTTCAACGAAAACCTGCCTGCTCATCCGGAAGTGATGCGCCTGCACAACGACCTTAATCGCCGACCCGCTATCAACATCTGGCACTCGGATGTCACCTGGCGCAAGGCACCCTCGCTGGGTTCCATTCTGCGCGGCCGTGTGGTCCCCGAGGTGGGCGGTGACACCCTGTTTGCCAACATGGAATTGGCCTATGAAGGCCTGGGTGATGACATGAAAGCAAAACTTGAGGGGCTTTATGCCGTTCATGACAACGCGGGTTTTCTTGCGGGCATGCGGGCGCGGGGCGCGACCGAGGCGGAGGTTGAAGAAAAGCGCAAGGCTTTCCCGCCGTCACGACACCCGGTCGTGCGTACCCATCCCGTCAGCGGCAGGAAATCGCTCTATGTCAACCGGGCATTTACCCGCTACATAGACGGCATGGAACCCGCCGCCTCAAGCGAATTGCTTGAAACGCTGTTTGACCAGGCATGGATTCCTGAATACCAATGTCGCTTTCGCTGGCAGCCAGACAGCTTTGCCTTCTGGGACAATCGCGCAGCACAGCACTATGCGGCGGCTGACTACTGGCCCGAGGTTCGAACGATGGAGCGCGTCACCATTGTTGGCGATGTACCGGGTTAGGCGCGACTGCATATCTATCAACCCAGAGAATATCGGGCAACGAGTCATCAGTCAGCCGTGGCACTTTTGATTCGGCACTGGATCATGGAACTCTCTAACAAGTCGTTTCCTGATAACGAAACCCCAGAAGACCAACAAGACCGATGAGCGCGATCGCCAGGGAAGATCCTTCTGGAACTGCTTGCTGATAGGTATAGGTTACGCTCATCCCGATTTCAGCAGCAGTCGCAATGTGCATGTCAGAGTAATAGATGCCATGCCCTGTCTGCTCTTCCACTACAAGGTTTAGCAACCGTGCCGCGGTGATCGCTGCAGACCCTATCCCTGGTTTAGTGGATCCCGAAGACGGCTCTGTTGGAAACGTAAGGAATGAACCAAGTGCGCCCCCTATCAGCCCATCCCAGTGATCACCTGAAAGTTGCAGATAGCTGCTGGAACTGGGCGTGTAGAGGGTCAAGTCTTCCGACAGGAAGGCATCGAGTTGGCCTTCTTGAAACGTGTATTCGAAGTTTTTCGCCTGAGACAATTCTTTTGAATTCTCGACATAGGGCTCTAACTGCAGCTTTTTGGGCGGAAGACAAACATTGAGAACACATGGGCGGGGCACCAATACAAGCCCATCATTAGAGTTTTGGTAGGGCCCATGCGAGAGCTCAATAAATTTACCGTTATCTGATTGCAGAAAGTCTCCTTCACCAGCCAGAGTTAGCGCCTCATCCAGGTTTGAAGAAGCGCTCAGACGAACGCTGGACTTGACGTTATGACCAATCTCAACAGGAAACCTTAACCGGATTTGATAGCCTGCATGATCGACAAAGTTCAGTGCCAGGGCGGCGTCAATGCTGAGAGTAGCCGATATCAGACTGCCCAAACTGGTATCGAACGAAGGCACGCTCAGTCGCGTCCGCAGGGACGGTGTGGAAAGGCACACCACCCCCGGTGGGCAGGTTGAAATGGTCGATGTACCGGAGACTGTTGTCCCCGTGTTGTCTTTGTCAAAGTCCGAATAGGTAACCTGGACGACATTGGCACTCACATGCCCCGGCATCATTATCAAAACGCCCAGCAAGATCATGATTGCACCTGATTGGTTCATATCGCTCTGCCTGTCAAAAAATTGTTCTAAGCACATTGGCCGCGGTTAGCCTTGGCGTCCTCCCTAAAACCTTCGCTTTTCCTCTTTTTTTTCTCCGAATCCACTGGCGGCGGGTAAACATGAGCAGGGTTTACTGAACCCAGGATTTTACTTGAAGATAATTCACCAAGACTGGGGGTTCATCATGCTCTGGGGTGGGCGCAACTCTGGCAGATACCAAGCGCCCGGGATCAGTGCAGCGGACTTGATCAACTTGACAAGGTAACCATGTTGCCGGAACTGGCAAGCACCGAGCCTGCCCGGCAGGCTCCCCAAAAGACCATGCGAGGTCAACGCGCCAACATCTCATTGGGCTCGCGCTAAATACAACGGCCTGGTGTTATCGGAACAAACTGGCGCAAACCGACGCGTTGTTGAATACTTCGCTTTTTTTTTGCGCGATATCGCACGACTAAATGATTCCGACGGTCCTGGTCACGGCTTTTGCGCCGCTCGGATTGCAGAGGATGTCTGTGGCGGACTCTCTATTTTAGACGAGATTGAACTGGCACTTCTGGTGGAAGCCTGCGAGGGTCACCGTGAAGGTATGGTGTAAGCAGCTATCACTGTACAAACCTGTTGGGATGCGGATCGACTGGACCTGGGCCGCGTGGGGATCCGGCCCAACGCGCGCTATTTGTGTACCGACGCGGCGAAACGTAGGCCAGTGATGGAGGCGGCGTTTCTGCGGTCGGTGCGGTAACAGATGCCTATAGGATGTGGATGCGAGGATTTAGAGGCAGAGCAAAAACTGCGGAGATGCGAAAGTTTACTCCGCCCACTGCTTTGATATAGACACGCTCCGTGTGTTGATTTAGATTGAGTGCGCTGCATTCGCGCGCTTACCACCTGCGGCTACCATCCACACCTTTTCCCACAGGAATTCATGCGATGAATAATGGGCTTGTTCGGTCTTTGGCCAGCATCCTGCTGTTATCCCTTTTTGGTGTTGCTGTGCACGCCGCGCCGATCAATACCGCCGCTATCGACTTTACGCTTCAAGACCAGACTAACAATACAATTACGCTGGCCGACTACAACGGCCGAGGCGTAATCCTGGATTTCTGTAGCCTGTGGTGCACAACGTGTAGAACCTTTTATTCTTCA
>CAYGNA010000234.1:0-6521 GCA_964351065.1 uncultured Pseudomonadales bacterium | reverse complement strand
CGTGAACTGAAACCGCCTTCACGGTTCAGCCACCAGGTCAGGCCATAGCCAGGGTTGGCTTCCGAAGGAGCGAGGCATTCACCTACCAGCCGACTGTCCACCAACTGTTGGTTCCGGTAGCGACCCTCGTTCATCACAAGGCGGCCAAATTTGAGCCAGTTTCTGGCGGTTATATAGCAACCGTTCGGAATGTGGGCATTACCGGCATCGTCGTGAATCCACTCGCTGTACTCGCAACCAATTGGACGCAGTATCTTATCGTCGAGGTAGATCAAAGGATCACGACCGAGCTTTCGCTTGAAGATCTCCCCGAGCACGTAGAAGTGACTAGGCCCATAACGGAATCGCGAACCTGGTGCTGAAACCACGCCAAGGCCAATCGCATGCAGGTACTTGTCACGGACCCAGGTTTCCCGCCGCTTGTAGCCCTGGAGTCCAGGTATATCCTCAGCCAGCCCGCTCGATAAATTGAGCAGGTGGCGAAGTGTAATCTTCGACTTGTCGGGATCATTTTTCCATTCAGTCAGTGTGAGGTGCGCGGGTTCGTCGAAGTCGAGCAAACCTTCCTGCGCCATTTTTGCAGCCGCAATACCCCAGAAGCTTTTGGTAGCGCTTGCCATGTGAATGGCGTCATCCGGCGTGAAAGAATCCTCATATCGTTCGAACAGGATGTCGCCACCCTGATAGACGAGAAAGCTGTGGCCAAAGTGATCCCGTGAATAATCTGCCGCAGCTTCAAAATTGAACCTGGTGTTACCGCCGGGTTTGGCTGCGTTGGTTGTGCAGCCAGTTAACATAAAACCAGCAACTGCAGCAGCTAGCTGCAGGGCTTCACGCCGAGTGTGTCGATGAATATTGCCATATGCCATCATGATGTCCTCAATGGTTGAAGCATTAACAAATGGTTTCGTGTTGCTCTGCTTTTCCCTGCAAACGGTCCAGCCTGCTCGGTACCATTCATCTTGCCGCTGCTGACCTCAGTCACTTAATACCTTGTGACGCCTGGCCGCCCCGCATACCCGAGGTACGCGACCCGACGAAAGCCAAGATCCATATTGGGTGCACGCACCGCGACGGTTTCGTCATCTATCAGATCGAAATCATCGAGCGAGGCCAGATTCTCACGCATCGCGTCATTCGCCGGCACGCGAAGCGAGACTACAAATTCATAAGGGCCCTCTACCTCAAGGTAGGGAGGTAACTCTCCATTGGCAGCGCGTGTAACGGCAACCTCTGCACCCTGCTGGATCATCTCCCGGGCACGCGCTGGCGGAATACAGTCGGCAGACTGGTTACTGAAGGCATGTTTGACAATCACTGCTTCCGCCCAGGGACAGCGCGCGTGCACCTGCTCAGCAACCACCTGGTCACCCGTGACAAGACCAATGGGCACACCCAGTTCACCCGCCCGAATAGCAAAAAAATCAGGTTCTCCAATAGGCTCGTCGCCCAGCGTCACCAATTTGAAGCCGCCGTAGGAAATAGTATGCGCCATGATGCCCGGAAAGCTGCCGGCACGGCCATGATGCCCCACCAGCAGTACCACATCAGTATCCTCATCCAGGCCTGCCATGGTGGTTGCACCCGGTCGCCCGGCGCCCCGAATGACACGGCAACGGGGATCTATCTCGTCCATGAGCAGCACACAAAGATCTTCAACACCATGGTTTTCTTCGACAACAACCTCGGTCGCCCCGGCGCGGATTGCCCCCTCAACTGCAGCGTTAGCATCCAGGGTCATCAGCCGTCGATTGCGGCTAAAATCTATCCCGGACGAGCCAACATCAGCCCAGCGAACCAGACCCGATATCCCTTCCATGTCCACACTGATAAATACTTTCATTACAATCCCTCTCGTGCAGGCCCTGCTAGGCAAAAGCGGTAGGTTTTGGTGCGGTATCGTCCACATTCATCAACGCGTAGGTAAGCCGCTCCATCATCGCGGCGCGCAGTCCCCGGTCGCTATGCTGACGGTTCTCCATTTCATTGGGGTCATTCTTCAAATCAAACAATTCAATGCCATCATAACCTTCATAAATGGTGACTCGATTGTCAGGCGTAATCAATGTGCGCATCCGAAGCGGCGACCCTACTCTCAGGATATCGTTCAACTGGTCCTCTTCGACCAGAATTTCCTCACGAACTGTTGCCGTTGGATTGCGCAGTAGCTTACTCGCATCCACGCCCTGCATGCCATAAAAAGCGTCAACACCTGCCAGGCCCAGCAGGGTTGGCCCAATATCCAGTGACGAAATGAGACTGTTACTGGCACCAGCCATACCACCGGGCGTGGCGATCAGTAGTGGCACACGGGTACAGCCTTCATAATGCATTGCCCCCTTCAGCATAACGCCGTGATCACCGAACATGTCACCATGATCGCTGGTGAAAACAATGATGGTGTCTTCAGCCAAACCAAGCGTCTCAAGTTCGCGCAAAATTGAACCGATACTGTCATCAATCATGGAGATCATGCCGTATTCTTTGGCGGCCATCTCCCGCAGTTCAACTTCTGTCGGTGCAAACATGTTCACGCCCCGGCGAATACCCTTGATGCCCTCTTCTATGGCCTTTTTGTAGTGCGGTGCAGATTGCGTATGAGGGTCTTTGAAGCTGACAGGCAATTCGATGTCAGCCGGCGAATACATATCAAAATACTTGCCTGGCGGTGTAAACGGATGATGAGGGTCAGGATAGGAGACCACCGCCATAAAGGGTGTGTCGGCCTGTTTCGCGCGCTCTTGCAGAAAACGCGAGGTGACCTCGGTGATGTAGTGGGTTGGGTACAACGCCTCGGGTGTGCCGGTCCTGCGCGTCATGTGCGAGGGCGAATCATAGGCAAGTGCGCCCGACTCCCCCTGAATTGTAGCCGGGTCAACACCCTTCTCGAGCAGCCACTGGTAGTAATGCCCCCCACACTGATCAGAGTGGGCAACCACCAGGTCAACCTCACCAAAACCGTAGTAGTCATCGGGCATCTGAACTCTTTCCTTACTGTGACGGAACAGATCTTCATACTGATCCCATCCAGTCGGGTAATAGCGCTGCGTAAACGCGTCACCCTTGGCCATGGCATCGGTTTGCTTTTTCGCAATAGACTTCATGATGTTCATGTTCTGCAGATGACACTTGCCCAGGTGTGCAGTGTGATAACCGGCATCTTTGAGCATGCGCGGAAAAGTTTCTACGCGCCAATCCAGCGGGATACCGTTGTACCGGGTACCGTGCAGCGATGGCATTCGACTGGTGAAAATCGACGAACGATTGGGCATACAGATTGGATTGGCAACATGTGCCCTGTCAAAACGCATGGAACGCGCTGCGAGGCTATCGAGATTGGGCGTCTGCACAATCTTGTTACCACCAAAGCCCGTGTGATCGGGCCGGTGCTGATCTGTCATGATCATCAGGATATTGGGCTTTTTCATCTTTTTGGCTCTGGTTGAAAAAAGGAAGAAGAGGCGACTCTCTCAGCTGTCAATCGACATCGCCATGATGCGGCTTAGATGGCTGTATGGCAGGCCGGTTTCCTCGTGCCATTCATTGAATGCCTGTTGCACCCTCTGCAATCCGGACTTGCTGGATGGTTCTTTGTCGACAATACCTTCGGCAACCAGCACTGCAACAACATCCCTGCTGAACATAAAGGTATCTTTGCCTACAAAGCGCAGAAAATATTGCCCGCTGTGTCCCCCAAGTCGGCTACCGCGTTTTTTCAGACAGGCAAACAAGCCAACGAGGTCGTCTGCCGGCCAGTCAGCCAGAAACTTGCCAAAGGATCCAAACTCCTCAGCAATATCCAGCACAAACAGGGCGTTATCGCGTACGGAGTGAATCTTGGTGGCATTCCGAATGATCGACGCGTCCTGGGCCAGCACCTCGAGCCGTTCATCGCTAAAACTCGCTACTGCCCTGGGGAGAAACTGCGCAAATGCAGCCTCAAAGTGAGGCCACTTGTTCTCGACAACCTGCCAGACAAAGCCCGCGCGGAAAATACATTTCGCCATTTCTGCCAGATAGGCCGCATCCGGCGTGGCACGGAGCGACTTGACCGACTTTAACGGTGGCAACGCAGACCGAACTGTTGCTTCACCCTTTCGAGCAACGGCACGATCAAAGATTGGCTGGAACGTCATGATTCATCCTCTTCACGCGATTGTAGATGGACTGGCGTCTCGCGTGAACACCCCTTGCCGCTGCGTCTGCTATGATGGCTTTTTATCCATCACCACCCAACTCCCCAATGGAGGGAAGACCAATGTCTTCACAAATCGAAACACTCGAAGCGTCGATTGCAAAACTGGAGCAGGATGATGGGCCAGAGCATCCGCAATTAAAGGGTCTCAGGGTTAAAGTAGCCGGGCTACAGGTTCAGCACGAGAAAGACCAGTTCAATCTGCAGGTCAAACAGCTTTTAACGCGATCCTGGCGTTAGCAACCACCAGACGATTACACCACGCCAGTTTCTGACGCAGCCGATGCCGCTCAGGCGGCCTCATGCCTTATTCGATCGACCATTGCGCGCAGACCATTGCCACGCGTGGTACTGAGGTGTTTGATCAGGTCGAGGGATTCAAAATAGGCGTCAATATCAAACGCCTCAATCTCAGCGATAGTTCTGCCGTTGTAAGCAGCCAGCACAACCCCAAGCAGGCCTTTGACGATAAAAGCATCACTGTCGACATCAAACCAGAGCCTCTCGCCCTCGCGATAGGTGTCGATCCAGACCTGGCTCTGACAACCACGCACCAGATGGGCCTCGTCTTTCTTCGATGCATCCATGGGCGGTACTTCCCGACCAAGCTCAATGATGTACTTATAGCGTTCGTCCCAGCTATCGAAAAAGCCCAGGGTGTCGATGATGTCGTCCGCTGTGATGGTGTTACCAAAAGGCGAGCTTTGAGGTGGGCTTTTAGAGGAAGAATGCGAGGCAGAGTCAACCATGTTTCAGAAAAACAGCCCGGTTTCGAGCTGCGCTTCTTCAGACATCATCTCGCGGCTCCAGGGAGGATCGAAGACCAGTTCCACTTCAACCGTCTCGACGTTGGGCACCATGGCAACGCGCTGCTCGACATCACCCACCAGCACCGGTCCCATGCCACAACCGGGTGCAGTCAAGGTCATGGTGATCCTGACGTCGTGACTGTCCTGGTTAATGTCGAGGCTGTAGATTAGCCCAAGGCTCGGCAGGCTCACGGGAATTTCAGGATCAAATACAGTGTCGAGCGCAGCCCAGATTTGATCCTCATGAATCAGGCCATCACCCGCGTCATCAAAAGCCAGTTCGAGCTTTTCGTAACCCAGCGCATCCGCGTCTGAACCGTCTACCCGTACCATATTGCCATTGTGAACAACCGTGTAGTTGCCACCAGCCGACTGGGTAATGGTGACAAATGAATCTTTGGGAATGGTGACTTTGTCACCTACCGGGACAAGACGTCCCGGCGTGTCACGCTGGGTAACGCGCATCACGCGCTCGGCTTTCATTGAATTTGCCATGGTCTGCCTACTGCCCGGCGTCTTGCGTGAGATCGATGTTGAAACTCTCGCCGCAACCACACGCATCTACCGCGTTCGGGTTCTGAATCTTCAGATTACGATTCAGCCCTTCAATTGTGTAGTCGATTTGTGTACCGCGCAGCGCAACCGCATCGGCCGGTTTGAAGCAGACCACAATGTCGTTCGGCAGCTTGATGGCAATGTCGGTGGCTGCAGGCGCATCCACTTCTTCAATCTCGTACTTGAAACCGGAACAGCCGCTCTCTTTCAAAGAGATACGCACGCCGTGCGCACCACTACGCCCCAACTGATCGCGAAAGTGTTTCGCGGCCGCAGGGGTCACTGTAATTGTATCTGCCAGACTAAACGTTTCTACACTCATACCAACCTACCCCGGGAGCAGCATGCTCCTGACTTTTTCAAGACCTTCAAACAGCCGATCTACTTCTGCCATTGTATTGTAGAGAGCAAAAGAGGCACGAACCGTACCGTGAATATTATATTGGGTCATTAATGGCTGTGCACAATGGTGTCCTGCACGTACCGCAATACCCTGCTGGTCAAGCAGCGTGCCGATATCACCCGAGTGCGCACCCTCGAGCAGGAAACTGAACACACCAGCCGCAACATGCGACTTGCCATAGCGAACAAGCCCGGGGAACGCATCTCCTTTGGCAATCGTGTAGGCAAGCAGTTCATGTTCGTGTCGTTCCATGGCCACGCGGTCAATACCATCGAGAAACGCCACCGCTGCGCCCAGACCAATGGCACCCGCGATATCGGGCGTGCCTGCCTCAAACTTGTAGGGTAGCCGCTGGTAAGTGGTGCCTGAGAAATCGACCACCTCAATCATTTCCCCACCACCCTGCCAGGGTGGCATGGCGTCAAGCAGTGCTTCCCGCCCCCAGAGTACGCCAATGCCTGTTGGGCCAAACATCTTGTGACCTGAGAACGCATAAAAGTCGCAACCGATAGCCTGCACATCCACCACCGTATGCGCCACCGATTGGGCGCCGTCAATC
>CAYGNA010000233.1:0-6535 GCA_964351065.1 uncultured Pseudomonadales bacterium | reverse complement strand
TACTGCTTGAGACCATTAATGCAGTCGTCGCAGATGCGGCTTGCTGAATGGCAGAAATCACCGTCGGTCAGAAATCGTGACGGATAAGGCTGTTAGTACGCCAAAATGGTTATAACTTTTGTGAAATTGTTCACGTGGAGTGATAACAAATTTAGTTAACGGCATGATTTTTATTGAAATTTTACAGGACATCTTTTAAGGTTCATTCGTCGGCCCGGGCTGCGATTGGGTATGTCGAGGAGAGAAAAATGAGACGAGGGAATTTCCCAAAAGCTGTATTTGCGTTGCTGGTTAGTGCATTGCTGACAGCGTGTGGCGGTGGCTCGGGAACCACGGCAGGCGGCACAACGGGCGGAGGCACAACGGGTGGCGGTGATACTGTGACGCCGCCTGTACCAACACTGACTATTGCCCTGGTACGTGATGTAGACGGCACACAGACGGCAGTCACTCGTATTGACCCGTCAAGACCAGCGACGGTTGTGGCGACAATCGCTAACGCAACAACCAATGCGGTAGTTTCATTCAGCGCGACGCTTGGGCAATTTAGCCCAGTTTCTGCGACAGCGCTTTCCAGTAATGGCGAAGCAAGAATTATTCTTGAAGCGGGGACAGCTGCCGGTGCGGGCCAGGTTACTGCCAGTACTACGGTAGATGGCTTAAACCTCGTTAGCAATGCTGTTGCCTATGAAGTGCTCGAGTTTGAGGAAGTCCAGGAAAACCTTCAGCTTGGCTTGTGTAATGGCGGGCTGGATTGTTCAGGTGGCGCTACATTTACGCCGGGTTCCATGCTTATCTCCCTGGATACGGTGGTAGGCGAGCCAACAACGGGACTTGCGGCCCAGGGAACGGCTGAAATTTCATTTGTGGTCGGTGACCTGAATGCGACGACCGGTGCTTTCACACCATTGTCCGGAATTAGCGTCAATATCACCTCTCGTTGTACAAACCTGAGTGTTGCCTCCATTAGTGAGGAACAATCGGATGCGTCTGGTGTTGTGACAGCAACCTACCAGGCAGAGGCAGGCTGCGAAAACAATGACTCAATCACAGCGGTTGAACCTTCGACAGGGTCCTCTGCAACAGGGAGTATTCTTGTCTTCCCACCACGGGTAGGCTCAATCATATTTGACTCGGTTGTTGATTCACTTGGAGAAGCGATTACCACTATCTTCATTCAGGAGTCGGGTGGGGAAAGTACTGCTCGAGTGATCTTCCAGGTGTTGGACCGCGCTGGTACGCCCAAGCCCGATCAGGACGTCAGGTTTGAGCTGACAACAAATATCGGTGATCTGGCCTTGCAGAATACCGTGCGCAAGACAGATGCCGAGGGCAAGGCGGTTGCATTTGTAAATTCAGGTTTTATTGCGACAACTGTACGAGTTCGAGCCAGCCTCGATATCGATACAGATAACGACGGTATTAATGACACCACATTGGTGACCTTGTCAGACCAACTCTCGGTGAACACTGGCATTGCAGACCAGGATAGTATGTCGATAGCAGCGACCAACCTCAACGTTGAAGGTGAGGACCGTCAGGGCACGACAACTGCGATTACTGTGTTGCTCTCCGATGCGTTCAATAACCCGGTACGAGATGGCACTACTGTCCAGTTCCGAACTGAATATGGCAGTATCCAGCCAGCGTGTAACACGGTGGGAGGGGGTTGCAGCGTCACCTGGACGTCGTCCGAACCTCGCCGGCAACTCGACATCAATACCCCACCGCCGCTGCTGTCAGAATCCAACGTTTGTCCGGACCCACTCGTCACAGAGATTGTTACGATATCTGGTGGACAGGCACTAACGCAGTACAAGATGGCGAGCGCATCATTTAATCGGGTCGAGACTCTGGCTAATGTTGAACTTGGCCAGGGGACAGACTTCACAGTCATCGAAGATGGCCTCGTTTGTGAGGCTACCTCGGCGCTTTGTACTGAAGGCACAACACTTACGGTAACTTATGCGCGACTCTGGCTGGATGAAGATGCTGATGGTGATACCAATCACACGATTAGCAACCCCGGTGTGGCAACTGCACCCTTTACACTCAGGACCGGTGTGCCCTGTTTGGCGCCGTCGCGTAGCCCCACGATGGTAGCCGCTGGTTACAATGGCGGACTGGGGCAGTTATACGGTGGTCGCTCTACCATACTGGCGTTTGCCCAGGGAGAAGAGAGTTTTACAGACACCAACGGTAACGGTCTTTATGACGTTGGTGAACCTTTTGTTGATCTGCCCGAGGCGTTTCTTGATGTGAACGACGATGGTGTGTTCGGCAGTATCCTCGGCAATCCTGGCGTCGATGGTGATGCAGCCCGTGGTAATGCGCTGCCAACCTGTTATGGACCGACTGTGCCGCTAGCCAATAATCCAGACACGAATGGCGATGGCCTACCCGACCTGAACAACTGTTACCAGGAAGGGGGTGACGAGGATGTGCCTGTCGACTTCAATGACGACGGCAAGTTCAACGCGGGCAACGGCATCTACAATGGCACCTTGTGTCCGCTTGATGTCGCAGACAACCCCAATATCTGTAGCGGGAAAACGTGTACCGATAAAGACCTTGATCTTTATTGCACACGAACTCTGGTTAATATCAGGAAAAGCATCCGGATTCTGAGTGCTGGTTCGTTTGCCTCCATTGGTGTGCGAGATGCTGTTACGGGTGAGTACGTGTCATCTGTCTCACTCACAGGTAACCCGGCAGTGGGCACATTCGACTCAGATGTCCCTCTGTTCAGCAACGATGGCAACGTGATTGCTGCAGGTGATGATTTTACGATCGGTTATCGTGATACACAGGTAAGTCCAGGCGTCGGCCAGGTGGCGAATCTGCGCACGAGTTCGGGTGGGTTGTTAGTGGACATTGCCGATATGTTTAATGGGCGTATGCCGGTAGGCTCTGATCTGTTGTTTTCTTCAGCAGCCTGTCAGATAGACAATGTACCGCTCAACCTCGTACCGAACAGCAGTGCAAACGGGTTTACAACGGTATTCCTGGCGCTGGGCGCGGCAGAAAATCCGACATCAGCATCAGGCGCTGTCACCGTGACAGTTGCGCCGGAGTTTGCAGCCCCCACGGCAATTTCGTTCTCCTGCGCGTATGACGATGACCCCACCACGCCGTAGTGTGATCCAAAACGCAGCTGACCCAGACAAAAAAAGGCGCCGATATTGGCGCCTTTTTTTGTCTAAACATGGTACTCAGGGTAGCTGGGTTGACCCCATCAGATCGAGATCGATAGCCCGTGCAGCCTCGCGACCTTCGTTGATGGCTCGCACCACCAGGTCCTGGCCGCGTCGACAGTCAGCCGCAGCGTAGAGCTTTTCAACTGAAGTGCGGTAGTCCACTTTGTTGGCCCTGAAATTACCTCGCTCATCGATGTCGATGGCTAATCCGAGTGCCTCGTTGAGGTAATGTTCAGGTTGCAGAAAACCCATAGACAGGAATACAAGGTCGGCCTGCCAGATCTTTTCTGTTCCTGGTATCTCCTGAATCTTGTCATCCACATTAATGGTCTTGATGCCGGTAAGTTGTCCGTTCTCGTCGCGGATAAATTCTTTACTCGCTATCGAGTACACTCGTGGATCGTCGCCGAACTTCGCCGCGGCCTCTGCATGGCCGTAGTCAATGCGGTGAATCCTTGGCCAGAGAGGCCAGGGATTGTTTGGCGCCCGCTCGGCAGGGCTCTGGGGCAGCAGTTCAAAGTTAACCAGTGAACGGCACCCGTGCCGGATTGATGTACCAATACAGTCTGTGCCAGTGTCACCACCACCAATCACAATCACATCTTTGTCTTTGGCGGAAATGTAGTTGCCGTCTGCGTGGTTTGAATCAAGCAGGGATTTGGTATTAAGCGTCAGGAATTCCATGGCCAGATGAACCCCAGGCCCTTCACGGCCGGGAATGTTCAGGTCTCGAGCTTTGGTTGCACCAGTGGCAAGCAGGACCGCATCGTTCTCTGCCAGTAGCGCTTTCATGTCAACGGCATTGTCGCCGCTACCGCCCACGTCGGCGTTAACGACAAATTCAATGCCCTCTTGTCTCATAAGATCGACGCGTCTATCCACAACCAACTGTTTGTCCAGCTTCATGTTGGGGATACCGTACATTAAAAGACCGCCAACCCGATCAGCGCGCTCATAAACCGTAACACTGTGTCCGGCCTGGTTTAGCTGAGCAGCAGCTGCCAGTCCACAAGGGCCGGAGCCTACCACTGCTACTGTCTTGCCAGTGCGATTGGTTGGGATGTTGGGAGTAACCCAACCTTCAGCGAACCCACGGTCGATAATCGAGTTTTCGATGTTCTTGATGGTGACGGGTGGATCGGTGATACCAAGTACACAGGCTCCCTCGCAAGGAGCCGGACAAACCCTGCCAGTGAATTCCGGAAAATTATTTGTCTTGTGCAGGCGATCAAGGGCGTCACGCCAGCGGCCATGATACACAAGGTCATTCCACTCAGGGATCAGGTTATACACCGGGCAACCATTGTTTGACTGGCAAAAAGGCACGCCACAGTCCATGCATCGAGCACCCTGTGTGGTCAGGTGTGATTCGTCGTGGTCGGTATAGATCTCCCGGAAATCGAGTACGCGTTCGACTTCGGGCCGATAAGGTTCGGCCTTGCGGGGGAATTCTTTGAATCCTGTGGGTTTACCCATAAATCTCTCTTACTGCCTGGTCAGGTGATCACACTATTTTGCTATTTGCTTGTTTTCTTAAGTACCCGGCGCTGCGGTGTCAGGCCGTGGCGCTTATTTTATTGTCGTTCGCCATTTCCATGAGAACGCGCTTGTAGTCAGTTGGCATTACTTTACGGAAGTGAACCAGTTCAGCAGCCCAGTTCTGGAGGATATCCGCGCCTACTGTCGAGCCTGTATATGCCACGTGTTTTTCGATCATAGTACGAAGTTCAGCCTTGTCTGCTTCGTCGACAAGCGGTTCGAGCTCAAATGTTTCCATGTTGCACTGGGCGGCAAATGTGCCTTGCTTGTCCCACACGTAAGCTATCCCGCCACTCATGCCAGCGCCAAAATTGCGGCCGGTTTCGCCGAGGATAACTACGCGGCCGCCAGTCATGTATTCGCAACCGTGGTCACCAATGCCTTCCACAACCGCCTGGGCGCCGCTGTTGCGAACACAGAATCGCTCGGCTGCAATGCCGCGGAAATAAGCCTCACCGCTGATCGCGCCGTAGAGCACAACGTTTCCTATCAGGATATTGTCCTCCGGCACGAATGAACTGTTGGCCGGCGGGTAAACAATAATTTTGCCGCCTGAGAGTCCCTTGCCAACAAAGTCATTGGCGTCACCCTCAACGTCCAGGGTAATCCCTTTTGCCAGCCATGCGCCAAGGCTTTGGCCTGCGCTACCGGCGAGGTTTACCTTGATCGTATCCTCTGGCAGCAGTTCACCATTGGTTGCCTTGGCAACTTCATGTGACAGCATGGTACCAACCACACGATTGATATTCTGGACAGGCAGATTGATCTGAACCTGCTCGCCCCGGGCCAGAGCCGGTTCTGAAAGCCGAATAAGTTCGTTATCCAGCGCATTCTCAAGGCCGTGATCCTGATCCATGGTGCGGTAGACCTCGGTGTCCTTGTAGATGATTTTCGCGGGTTCCAGAATTGCGCTGAGATCTATACCTCTGGACTTCCAGTGTTCGACTGCATGGTCCATTTCGAGCAGGTCACTGCGTCCTACCATCTCGTTGATCGTGCGAAAGCCGAGCTTTGCCATGATCTGACGGAGTTCCTCGGCGACCATAAAGAAGTAGTTCACCACGTGTTCGGGTTTGCCAGCGAACTTCTTGCGCAGTTCCGGGTCCTGTGTGGCGATGCCGACCGGACAGGTATTCAGGTGGCATTTACGCATCATGATGCAGCCCAGTGATACCAGCGGCGCGGTCGCAAAACCAAACTCCTCTGCACCAAGCAGGGTCGCGATGGCAACATCTCTGCCTGTTTTGAGTTGCCCATCTGTCTGCAGGTAAACCCGTGAGCGCAGGTTGTTCATTACCAGGGTCTGATGAGTTTCGGCCAGACCCAGTTCCCATGGCAGTCCCGCGTGTTTGATCGACGTCAGGGGTGATGCGCCCGTGCCACCATCATGACCAGCAATCACCAGGTGATCTGTCTTGGCTTTGGTAACCCCCGCGGCAATAGTGCCAACACCTATTCGTGCACCCAGTTTTACACTGATGCGTGCGGAGGGATTGCTGTTCTTAAGATCGTGAATAAGTTGCGCAATATCTTCAATTGAGTAGATATCGTGGTGTGGTGGCGGACTGATCAGCCCCACACCAGGTGTTGAGTGACGGATGCCCGCGATGTAGTCATCAACCTTGCCGCCTGGCAATTCGCCGCCTTCACCTGGCTTGGCACCCTGCACGATCTTGATCTGTAGTTCATCAGCGTTGGTCAGGTACCAGATGGTGACACCGAAGCGACCCGATGCGACCTGTTTGATGGCGGATCGCTTGGAGTCGCCATTCTCCATGGTTACCCATCGAGAAGGGTCT
>CAYGNA010000232.1:0-6615 GCA_964351065.1 uncultured Pseudomonadales bacterium | reverse complement strand
CTGTTTCCGAGAAGGTAAATGGAGAGTATCGCGACTTCTGTTCAGCGGGCTGCCAGGCCGCAGCCCGTAAAATCCACGACCTGGCGCTGGATGATTTCTACGATTATCGCGAGCAATTTGGTGGTGAAGCAGGCGCGCAACCGGCGTCGCAGAATACCAGTGCCATTGGTTCGGAAGCGCGACGCCTGGAATTTGATATCTGTGATCGCAGCCTTGGCGCCATGCGTCGGCTTTCAGTCCGCGTCCCCGACATTCGCTGTGCTGCCTGTACCTGGCTGATTGAAAAGAGTCTGGGCGAACGTGATGACGTGGTTACAGTGCGGACTATCCTTGCTGATCGTACTGTCACTGTGGATTACACCAGCGATGATCCGCTGGTACTTGTCGAGTTTATTGAATCCCTTGGTTTTACGGTATTGCCCGATCGAAGCGGGCCCATGAAGGCTGCTCTCGCCAAAGAGCGCAAGTCCATGTTGGCTCGCCTCGGTGTGGCTGGCATTGGCATGATGCAGGTGATGATGTACGCGCTTGCCACTTATGTTGCAGGTGACGGTGGTATCGAGCCGGCCTATGAGTCGCTGATGCGGTGGGCGAGTCTTGCGGTGGCAACGCCAATTGTGTTCTTCAGCGCTATGCCGTTTCACACGGGGGCCTGGCGGGATTTGCGAAACCGAACAGCTGGCATGGATGTACCGGTCTCTCTGGCCATTCTTGCGGCTTATGCCTTAAGCGTCTACTCCACCCTGACGCAGGGTGCAGAGGTCTACTTCGACTCGGTTTCCATGTTCAGCTTTCTGCTTCTCATTGGTCGGTTTGTCGAATTGGGTTCACGACAACAGTACGAAAGCAGCCAGATGGCTACCGATACACTATTGCCGGCTTCGGCGATGCATGCTGAGACGCGGACGCGAATACCACTGCGTAACCTGGTTGTTGGCGATGTGGTTATCGTACTGCCCGGCGAGTCGATACCGGCTGATGGCCTGGTGGTTACCGGCAACACAACAGTTGCTGAAGCAGCATTCACCGGAGAAAGCCGACCAGTCGAAAAATCTGTTGGGATGCGCGTGCTGGCTGGTTCAGACAATCTCGAGGGTGAGATCAAGGTAGAAGTCACTGCCCGACTCGACGAGTTTGTTATCTCTAGGATTGCCGCGCTCTACCGTGATTCGGCAGCGCACAAGCCTGCGTTTTCAATAGCTGCCGATCATGTTGCCCGATATTTTGTTGCCTTTATCCTGCTAATGGCGTCAGCAAGTGCAGTTTACTGGTACCTGGCAGGTGGCCCCTGGTTTGAAATTGGCCTGGCGGTGCTGGTTGTGTCCTGCCCCTGTGCACTATCGCTGGCGACTCCGGTCGCCTATACGGTTGCCCTCTCGACGATGAAAAACGCGGGTGTCGTGATCAGCAACGGGATATTCCTTGAAAAACTCGCATCCATCACTCGCATTGTTTTTGATAAAACTGGCACCTTGACGACGGGAAAAATCCAGATTCTCGAAACCGTTGTCATTGGCCGTCAATCTGAAGCAGAAGTACGCGCCATTGCTACCGCACTGGAGCGTACCAGTCGTCATCCCGTTGCACTGGCTTTTGCGGGCGCTTCAACGCTTCAGGTGTCTGACTCGACAACGGTGCCGGGGTCAGGCGTCAGTGGTTGCATTGATGGTGTCTGCTATAGGCTTGGGAAACCCATGTTTGCCAGTGGTGAAGATTTGCCACAGGCACCAGCGCCTGATGGCATGTGGGTATTATTGGCTGCAGATTCTCCCCTTGCGTGGTTTCGGCTGGGGGATGAAATGCGCGCGGAGTCCACAGATGTGCTGGCTTCCCTCGCGAGGCGTTACAGCGTTTCCATGTTTACCGGGGACGCTTCCAGTGAGGCCGTCGCGCTGGGTGAGACACTGGGTATTTCGGATGCTGTTACCGGCATGATGCCAGAAGAAAAAGTGATCGCTATCAGGCAGCGCCAGCAAGCAGGTGACGTGGTGCTGATGGTGGGTGATGGCATCAATGATGCAGCAGCCATGGCAGCTGCTCACACCTCTATTGCGGTAAGTCCCGTTGATATTGTCGTGCAGGAGGCTGCTGATGCCACACTGCTCCGTTCCGATTTGTCGCTGTTACCACTCGCCATCGAATTCGCCGACAGGGTAAAGCGGATTATTCGGCAGAATATTGTCTGGGCAGTGGGGTATAACCTCTGTGTTGTGCCACTGGCAGTGAGTGGCATGATTGCGCCGTGGATGGCAGCGCTTGGTATGTCGGCCAGTTCCATGCTGGTTGTACTTAACGCCAATCGACTGAGGCGCCTACACTGATGGAAGTCATTTTTATACTGGTACCCGTCAGTCTGGTCATTATTGGCCTGGCTGCCTGGGCCTTTTTGTGGTCGGTCAAGAATGACCAGTTTGATGATCTCGATAAAGAGGCATATGGCATTCTGTTTGAAGAAAAGAATCCGGAAAGGAGGGAAAAATGAATCACATCATTGGCATCATGTTTAACCCGGCAAACGAATGGGAACGTATTCGGGCGGAGCACGGCAGTGCTATCGGACACTACCTGAAGTTTGTGCTTATATTAGGTCTGTTACCGCCTATTGCCTGGTATTTCGGCTCCACTGAAATTGGCTGGGCTCTGGGTGACCGATTGATCAAACTCACGCCTGATAGCGCAGCGCAGATTATGGTGCTGTTTTACCTGGCCATCATCTTTGGTATTGCCGGGCTGGGTTTAATGGTGCACTGGATGTCCGAGACCTATGAGGCAGATACGTCTACGGTTGACAAGGGGATTGCGGTCGCTGCCTATACCTGTACGCCAATGCTGATTTGCGGGGCTATCGGGTTCTATCCACTGCTGTGGCTGGATATTCTGCTTGGCTGTGCGGCTTCAGCTTACACAGTGTATCTTTTGTATATTGGTGTACCCATTGTCATGCAAATACCCAAAGAACGGGGCTTCCTGTTTGCCAGCGCCATGGTAGCAGTCGGGTTAGTCGCATGCGCTGCATTGCTTGGTGCTACGGTGATTCTCTGGGAAATGGGCGCGATGCCCGTCTTTACCGAGTAGCCATTTTAAAACTACCGGGCAGTCTGCTTGAGGGTGTTATCCAGGAAGTTAAGTACATGTTTCCAGGCATCCTCACTCTCTGTTTCGCGATATCGTTCAGGCGTCGGGAAGTTCTGAAAAGCGTGACCTGCGTTCTCATACCGATAGAATGTATGTGGTACACCCGCTGTCGTCAGAGCGCTGTCGTAGTCATCAACATCTTCCGGTGTTGGGTTCTGGTCCTGGTTCCCAAAAAAGCCGATGACTGGACAACTTATATCAGCCGCGCGTGTGATGGGGGCGGGATTACCCTCGCCCATGGTTAGTTTGATTCTGCCGCCATAAAAAATAGCGCAGGCAGCAAACCCACTGGTACAGGCGCCAAGCCAGGCCACGCGCCCGCCCCAGCAGTGGCCAATAACACCGATGCGGTTTGCGTCTACCTGCTCATGATTGCTGAGTAACTGATAGGTTGCCTGCATGTCGGCAATCATAAGTTCGTCCCGGCTTTCGTCCCGTTTGACAGCTATCTCCTCGCTCTTTGGCCACCAATGGAAAATGAATGGAACCGCGACCACGAATCCCGCGTTGCAGTACCGTTCTGCGGTTACCAGGGTAAACGTATCGTTTTCAACGCCGGTGTGTCCGACAGGGATGTGTTGTGCGAGTACAATCGCCGGATGAGGACCATCTCCCTGCGGTTCAAAGAGAAACACCTCCATACTCGACGTACCTTTACCGGCCTGCCGTGAATCGTTGACATCGACTGATACAATTTTTTGCAAATTCAATCCTCTTCGTAACCGGTATCTATACGCCTGACGCTTTTCAGCGTAAAGGCTAGCAGAATCGTGACGCTGAACAGAATAAGTCCACTGGTTGCCAGTCCCGCTTCAATCGATACTGTGTCAGCTATGTACCCAATCGGCAAAATACCAATTGGCATGAGACCGTGTGACATCAGGTCGATGCTCATGACACGACCGCGCATGTTCTGGGCCACGCGTAACTGCACCAGTGACCGGTTCATGGACATGTTGATGGAAGACACAAAACCAACAACGCCAATAGTTGCAAATGCCCAGAGAAAACTGTGCGTGATCGCGAAAGACGCAACTGCGAGGCCCCATGCTGCTGTCGTCACCAAAACCCAATATCCCTTGTGACGCAGGGAACCCAGTTTGGCGAGGACCAGTGAACCGCCAATCGCACCAACACCCATTGATGTCATCAGTAGCCCAAGATCGTCTGGGCCCCCACTCAGCACATCGCGGTTGAACGCGGGTAGTAACGTGTTGATGGTGAGCCCAAAGAGAAAGGGCATGATTGACAGCAGGATAAGGCCGCCGACCACCGGGGAGTTGTAGACATAGCGCAGGCCCTCATTGATATCAAACAACACGCTTCGGGCAGTGTTCGGCGAAGGCTGGCCGTCATGTCCAATAAACAGCACTGTAACGCCAGATGCAAAATAGAGTACTGACAGCACAATGTAGACCATACCAACACCGAACGCTGAACTCGTGTCGCCGCCGGCAATCATTGCAATCATGAAACCAGCCAGTGCCGGCCCGAGAATCCTGGAGAGGTTCCATGACGCTGTATTGAACGCCATGGCGTTAAACATCAGCTTTTCGCCGACAATTTCAGGGATGAGTGCCGTGCGAGCAGGAATGGACAGCGCCATCACCGTGCCGTTAAAAAAGCCGACCCAGATAAAGTCCCAGAAAGTGACGTGGCCGCCAAGCACAACAAACGCCATGATGAGAGTGGCCACCCCGTTGGCGATAGGTGACCAGCCGATCAGGGGTTTCTTCCTGACCCGGTCAGCCAGTACACCACCCGCAAGCGAGAAGATGACCTGGGGTAACATAAATGCGAGCGTAACCCAGGTGAGGTTCATCGCGGATGAACTCATCTCATAGACCAGCCAGCCCTGCGCGACCAATTGCATGTTCATGGCAAATGCGCTGCCCAGCATACCTACCCACAGGAAAAAATAATCCCTGACTTTGAGGGACGCGAACATGGATTTGTCGTCTATGGCTGGGGTGGTGGTGAGGGTGGTATTCAAACCGTCTCCAGCAAAATGAGGATAGTATACCGGAGTGGTGTTGTGACGGTGGGGTGGTCTGAAAAAGCGGTTGGTGTCATAACCCGGCAACTTACCTGCCAGCTGCCAGGGTTTCGAACCTGACAGCTGGCAGAGGCTCCGGCGTTGCCTAATTCATGGGGGTAAGCAGGATTGCCGCGGTTTCTCGTGGAATGCTGTTGTCGTTGCCGTTAAGGAACTCCGCAACCAGCGGCAGTAAGCGAACCCGCTCAAGCCCGGTTGGCGTGCACGCCTGGGCATAACAACTGGCATCGCCCAGTTCGATCTGCACCAGCGGTTCTTCCCTGATGTTCAGGTACCACTCTGGCTTTGAACGGTTACGCTGATTACTTGCGAGCACCAAAAAGCTGTTTTGGTAGCGCCGGTAGGTGAGCAGGGTCGCCTCAGAGCGTCCGCTGTACCTGCCTGTTGTGATCAATACCAGCCGATCTGTGCTTGTTTCAAAGGCGGGTGCAATCCTTGCGCCCGAAGCCGTAGACTCAGTGATCATTTGTCTTCTCCTGTGGCTGCCCGGCTCTGCTATTTGAAGCGCTGCCGGGTTAGGAGAGAGAGTAAATTGAAAGGCACCTGCAAAACTGTGATGGGTATCACAGCGTTGCAAGTGCGCTGCTTTTGCCGACAGACGGTCATAACCGCTTCCCATCGGCTGGACGGGAGGCTAGTCTGGCAGGCCCAGTACCCGTTTGCTGATGATATTCATCTGCACTTCGTTGGTACCACCGTAGATGGTTACCGCACGGTTGGAAAGCCAGTTTTTGGTGGTTTCAAGCTCATCACGGGTGAAACTGTCGCCGTCCCAGCCAATGCCTTGTGAACCCATCACTGTTGATTTCAATTCTGCGCCGTCGCGGGCGAGCGTTGAGCCGACCAGTTTAAAGATGGAGGTCGCTTCACCTGGTGTACGGCCAGACATATTTTCCTGTACCGCTCGCTGTGCCGTCAGTTGGAAAGCGCGCTCCATCATGCTGTGACCCAGCACCTTTTCCCTGAAGCCGGTATCAGCAATCTTGCCGCTGGCGTCTCCGCTGTAACTGCGAGCCAGTTCCGCAAGTTCGTTGACCTTTTTCTCGCCAGGTTTGGGCTTTCTGCGACCGCCACCAGAGAGGCCACCGATGCCTGATCGCTCGTATTGCAGCAGGCGCTTGCCGATTGCCCAACCCCGGTTGAGTTCGCCAACCAGGTCTTCCCGTTTGGCAATGGCGTCGTCAAAGAATGTCTCACAAAATGGCGACGAACCACTGATCAGGGCGATCGGCTTGATGGTAACGCCGGGCTGATGCATGTCCAGCAAAACAAAGCTGATACCCTCGTGTTTCGACGCGTTTGGATCTGTACGAACCAGCGCAAACATCCAGTCAGCGTATTGTGCGCCCGAGGTCCATATCTTCTGCCCATTGATCACAAAATGGTAAACATCCAGGACGGCACTATTTTGCAGGGATGAGAGA
>CAYGNA010000231.1:2566-6627 GCA_964351065.1 uncultured Pseudomonadales bacterium | reverse complement strand
GCTGGTTCCTGTCTCAAAGCGCGTTCAGACGTAGATCTGGTGCGGCATTAGGATCATGTCTGTTAAAAAAACGAAAGGTTAGCAGGAAACAGCCACCACGACCCATGGATTGCATGTTCTAGCTGGTTCCTGTCTCAAAGCGCGTTCAGACGTAGATCTGGTGCGGCATTAGGATCGATGTGACCGGCGTGTCGGTGATTTCTCCTGGCCTGTAGAGAGGGCCTTTCTGGCCGCAGCCGGAAACAATCATGATGACTAACAGAAGGCAGAGCGAGCGAAACATTTGAACGAGTCCTGCTATTGGAGCGCGGTGATGGGGCGGCAGTATATAACGAGTGCCCGAGTCCTGACAGGCCGGTACCAGATTAGGCTGGGGTGATTGCAGACGAACCTGACCGGCCCTGGCCGCAGTGGACTAGGAGGCGCTGCTGTCTGCTATTTTCTCTCTGGCGCGGGCGATTGCGGCCCTGACCTGTGCCGGCGCCGTTCCACCAAGGTGGTCCCTGGCGGCAACTGAACCTTCAAGCGTCAACACGCCATAGACTTCATCACTGGCAAGCAGTGGTGACGCTGACCTGAGTGTTCCGAGGTCCAGTTCAGACAGATCGCAATTCGCATCAATTGCGGTTGCCACCAGTTTGCCAACCACCTCATGTGCGTCCCTGAACGGTAGACCCGCCCGTACCAGGTAATCGGCAAGATCAGTAGCTGTCGCAAAGCCTTTCATGGCAGATGCCCGCATGACTTCCCGGTTTGCGCTGATTTCGGGAATCATGTCAGCGAAAGCCATGGCGCAGTCATGCAGCGTGACCACAAGATCAAACAAGGGCTCTTTATCCTCCTGATTGTCTTTGTTGTAGGCGAGTGGCTGGCCTTTCATCAATGTCAGCAAGCTAACAAGGTTACCGAAGGTGCGGCCAGACTTGCCACGGATCAGTTCTGGTACGTCCGGATTCTTTTTCTGCGGCATGATGGAGGATCCAGTACAGAATCGGTCGGGCAGATCGATGAAACCGAACTGGGGGGAGGCCCAGATCACCATTTCTTCAGACCACCTGGAGAAGTGCATCATTGTGATGCTCGCGCAGGCGGCAAACTCGATGGCAAAATCGCGATCACTGACGGCGTCCAGAGAATTCTCGGCGACACCCTCGAATCCCAGCAGTCTTGCTGTGAGTTCCCGGTCGATTGGATAGCTGGTACCAGCGAGAGCCGCCGCGCCCAGGGGCATGATGTTAACGCGCCGACGACAGTCTTTGAGTCGCGCAACGTCACGCTCCAGCATGGCATACCAGGCCATGAGGTGATGACCGAAAGTAACCGGTTGTGCAACCTGGAGGTGCGTAAAGCCTGGCATGATGGTCTCTGCTTCTCGTTCTGCGAGTCCAAGCAAACCTTCTCCCAGCCGCGTGAACTGCACGAGAATCGTATCGATTTGCTCGCGCAGGTAGAGTCGTACATCGGTCGCCACCTGGTCGTTGCGCGAGCGCCCTGTGTGCAACTTCTTGCCCACTTCTCCAATGCGGTTCGTCAGTGCTCGCTCAATGTTCATGTGAACATCTTCAAGTGCAACGGACCACTGAAACTGTCCCGCGGCAATATCAGTGCGGATATCCAGCAGTCCCTTTTCGATCTGCACGGCTTCCTCGTCAGTCAATACACCAACGCTGGCCAGCATGGTGGCATGTGCAATTGAGCCCTGGATATCGTGCATGGCGAGCGCGCTATCAAAGCCTACTGACGCCGTGAAGGATTCAACAAACGCATCGGTTGCTTCAGTGAAGCGTCCGGCCCAGGGTTTCTCGGAATCGGTGCTGCTTGCCATAATTGAGTGATCGCTGAATATTCGGGCCAGATTATACCAGCATAGCAGCGCCTGATTCCGGGCTATACTGGGCGCTGTTCATGTTGGGTTGGCCAATGATGTCCAGCACTGAAAAAGACGACTTTTTTCTGCCTGACCTCTGCCAGACGCAGAGCATCCTGTTCCTGGTGCTGGTGGCTCAGTTGCTGGTTATTGTTGCCGTGCTGTTCCGCTCATACCTGGTCGACTTCGACTGGATGCAGCTTGGCCTTGCTTCCCTGTTTGTCCAGTGGGTTGTACTTTCCAGCGCGGGGTTACTGTGTAATCTTCGGCCACTTCTTTCCAGGATGTCGACTGGCCAAGCCACCGCGGTAGCCTATGCCATTATTCTGGTCATTACGGCAGTGTTCAGTCTTGTGGCCGAGTGGGCCATCCTGGCGGACGATTGGGGACAGCACCAGTGGGGTTCCGTTGCCAGAAACCTGCTCATTGCGACGGTCATGACGGGTATCGCCTTTCGATACTTTTTCCTGCAGTACCGGCTGAGGCGCCAGGAGCAGGCAGAACTGACATCCAGAATCCAGGCATTACAGTCAAGAATCAGGCCGCATTTCCTGTTTAATTCAATGAATATTATTGCGAGCCTCATATCGGTTGATCCTGAAACCGCCGAGGAAGTTGTTGAAGATCTTTCAGTCCTGTTTCGTGCCAGCCTGAATGACAGCAGCAATAATCCGGTGCCGTTGGCTGATGAAATTGATCTGTGTGAGAAGTATGTACATATCGAGTCACTACGACTCGATGATCGACTGGCACTGAACTGGCAGATTGAAGTGAACCCAGCGCTATTCCGTATCCCGATGCTCACCCTTCAACCGGTGATCGAAAACGCGATTTACCATGGTATTCAGCCGAACCCTGACGGCGGCACTGTTACCGTTCTGATTCGCGAAGACAACGGTATTCTTATCCTGGAAGTCACCAATCCGAAGACACCTGAAAAGTTCTCCCATGAAGGCGGTAATCGAATGGCGCTCGATAATATCCGGCGCCGGCTGGAGGCTATTTATGGCGAAGATGCCAGTATCACCACGCGGGAGGACGGTGAACTGTTCCATACACGTATTGCTTACCCATCCAGTGAGTCTTTGTCCTCGAGCTAAACCTTGAGGTGACAAATTCGGTTTACCCTGTTCATTTTTCAATCAAAACCTTTTGATGTCACGCCGTTCTCGCTCAGAAACGGTTTTGTTCTGTGGCTACGGCCGAGATGTGAGCCGGGCGGAACAATTCTGCGAAAATTGTGAGGTGCATCACAAAATTGGCGCGATGCGCCGACGAAATACCGGATAGTGTGCGCTACGTCGCAGTTTTCTGGCGAAATCCGGGTAACTTGGCTCTCATGGAGGCTCTATCGGCCTCCGGAAAACCGACACTAGAAACGAGGTGTTACCAATGAGAGTGTTAGTTGTTGACGATGAAAAACTGGCTCGTGATCGATTGATCCGTATGGTTGGGACGATCAGTGATTACGAAGTAGTGGGAGAAGCCGCCAGTGGCATGGATGCAGTTTCCCAGACTATGGAAAAGGATCCGGACATTGTGTTGCTGGATATCCGCATGCCAGGCATGGATGGTATGGAAGCCGGTAAAAAGATTTCTGAGCTACCCTCTCCACCAGCAATTGTCTTTTGTACCGCGTTCGGTGAGCATGCAATTGATGCCTTTGATGTGAATGCGGCCGGTTATCTCTTAAAGCCAGTCCGACGGGAAACGCTGTCTGACACGCTGGGCAAAATTGGCAAGGTCAATCGGGTCCAGATGAAATCAGTTTCGGGTGACGAGGTAGAAAAACCCCGTGCTCGCACGCATATCAGCGCAAAGACCCGGCGCGGCATTGAGCTGATTCCGCTCAATGAAATTCGCTACTTTCTCGCAGATCACAAGTACGTCACTGTGCGGCATGAGAATGGCGAAGTACTGATTGACGATACCCTGCGTGAGCTTGAGGATGAGTTTGGCGAACGGGTCGTGCGGATTCATCGTAATGCCCTGGTAATGGTTGATTATCTCGAGGGCCTTGAACGTGATCCCCGCGGGCACTATCAGGTTCGTATGCGGAATGTTGAAGATCGTCTGGATGTAAGCCGGCGTCACGTCGCTAGTCTACGAAGATTGGTGCAGTCACTCTGAAAGGTGTTTACGTAGGCCCGGGCCGGTTGTCCTGAACTGCGCGGCCCGACCTGCGCGGCCCGAC
>CAYGNA010000231.1:0-2466 GCA_964351065.1 uncultured Pseudomonadales bacterium | reverse complement strand
ACGTAGGCCCGGGCCGGTTGTCCTGAACTGCGCGGCCCGACCTGCGCGGCCCGACTTGAACTTTTCCGTTCATCCCCATACTGTCGCTTGTTTGGACAGGCGGCACTTCAGTTATGCAGCAACAAGTTCGTATTGCCACCAGGGAAAGCGCCCTGGCGCTCTGGCAGGCCAATCATGTCAAGGACCTGATCAGTAACGCTTTCCCGGGTGTTGCGGTCGAGATCTGTGGTATGACCACAGAAGGTGATCGAAACAAGGTGTCGCCCCTTTCCCGACTGGGCGGCAAGGGTGTATTCGTCAAAGAACTAGAGTCAGCGCTGCTCGAGAATCGTGTCGACATTGCTGTTCATTCCATGAAAGACGTACCGGCTGAATTACCAATCGGGCTGGAGATCGGCGCTGTCTGTGTTCGGGCAGACCCTTTTGATGCTTTTGTTTCCAACAACTGGCCTGACCTCGAATCTCTCCCTGCAGGTTCGAGAGTGGGCACATCCAGCCTGCGTCGCAGACTTCAGATCGAGGCCGCCTTTCCAACTCTGGTTTTTCCTGAGCTGCGGGGCAACGTGGATACCCGATTGCGCAAGCTTGATGATGGCGATTACGACGCCATTATTCTTGCTGCTGCGGGTCTTAAGCGACTCGGGCTGGGCGATCGCATCCGTCAGTTGATTGCCCCGACGCTTTGTATCCCGGCTGCTGGACAGGGCGCAGTGGGCATTGAGTGTCGATCTGATGACCTGGGCGTGAAGGCGATTCTCGACAAAATCAATGACCCACAGACGGCGCTGTCGGTTTCGTGTGAGCGATTGATTTCATCGGGTCTCGGGGCGTCGTGTAACCTGCCCATCGCCGCATTTTCGACGTTTCAGGCGGGAGAGTTTGGGATTACGGGTTTTGTTGCTGACCCAGAGGGCGTCAAGCGAATAACGGTCTCAAGACATGGATCGGTGGCGATGGCCGAAACATTGGCGCTGGAAGTTGTGACAGAGCTGATTGACCAGGGTGCGCTTGCCCTCATTCCATGACAACCGTTGACCCAGTGACGGCATTTCTCCTGACCCGGCCCCAGGGACAAAATGAAGCAATGGCTGGGCGTTTACAGGCATCCGGGTATGCTGTGCTGGTGTACCCGATGCTGGAGATTGTGCCAATCGAAGGGAACCGGTCGACGATGCTCGACCTGGATCAGTATGATCATGTCATCTTCATTAGCTCAAATGCGGCAACCCAGGGATTGCGCGCATTGTCAGATCTTTGGCCACAATGGCCGCTTGCGCTGAACTGGTACGCGGTTGGCGGCACAACAGCCACAGCGATGACTAACTGGCAGCTGGCCGCACAAGTGCCGGTACAGGAGGACTCTGCGGGTCTGCTTGCCCTGCCTTCCCTGAATAACATCGCCGGGGAGCGGGTGTTGATAGTGCGAGGTGAAGGTGGGCGTGAGTTACTCAGGCACACGCTCGAGAAGCGGGGCGCACGGGTTGACTACCTCGAAGTCTATGCGCGCAAGCGAGTCAACCTGGATGCAGCCGCAAAAAAGCAGGTAGTCGCGTTTAACCCGGTGATCGCTTTACTTTATAGTGGGGAAACAGCAGCAGCGCTGGCAGACAACTTTGGCGGCGACCTTGGCCGGTTTCGGGTTATCGTGCCTTCGGCAAGGGTGGCTGAAGTGGTCGCGAAGCGGGGCGTTTCGTCTGTCTGGCTTGCTGGCGGGACGGAGGAGACCACAATGACCGATGCGGCGAACAAGATGCTGACAGAGGTTCTTGCTGCTGTCGGCACAAAGAACTAAATCAGCGTACAGGTGAAAGCATGGCAAAAAATCCAAAAAGCCGTAATCCGGAAACGCTGTCGGTTGAGCTGAACGAGGCTTTTGAGCGATTGGAGAAGACGAGAACATCGCAAGCGGACCCGGACGATTTGCAGCGGGGAGAAACCGAACAAGCCGGCAGTGGTCCCCTGCCGTTTGTCAGTATGCTGCTGGCCCTGATTGCGATTGGTCTTGCGAGCTATGCAGTTTTTACATTGCATACGCCACCTCCGCTGGATGCGTCTGACAGCACTGCTGTGACGGACTCGCGTGTTGCAGCGATGGATCGTCGATTGCAGCAGACACAGGCGCAGATGGCAGCGATGCAGGGCGATATCGAGGAAGTTGCAGGAAAAGTCGCTGGCGAGTCAGGATTAACGCCCGATACGCTGGCAAACTTTGAAGCAAGGCTCGATGCAAGACTCGAGACTGCGATAGCGGCTGTCCGGGCTGAGATTGGTACGTCGAGCCAGGACTGGTTGATGGCTGAAGTCGAGTACCTGATCCGGTTGGGCAACCAGCGGGTCACCATGGAGCGTGATGCTGCCGGCGCACTTGCGCTGTTCCGTGCTGCGGATGACATTGTCAAAAGCGCGCAGGGTGTTGCTGCTTTCGATCTACGGCGGGCACTCGCAGCCGATGTTGCTGCGCTGGAC
>CAYGNA010000230.1:0-6634 GCA_964351065.1 uncultured Pseudomonadales bacterium | reverse complement strand
GGGCGGGTTGGGTCTCGCGCCTTCTGGCTGTTTTGGGGACGACTATGCCTATTTTGAATCCGCCCACGGTACCGCGCCGGATATTGCTGGCCAGAATATCATCAATCCCACTGCTACCCTGCTCTCTGCCGCCATGATGCTTGCGCATCTTGATCTGGCAGAAGCTGCAGAACGCCTCACTCAGGCTGTATATGGTGTGTACCAGAAAGGTACGGTACTAACGCCAGATCAGGGGGGCCGTGCTACCACAACCCAATTTTGTGACGCGGTTAGGCGTCATCTTGACGAGAACTGATATGTCAGACGTTGTAAATGTAAAAGTTACACCCAGTGGCGAAATGGAAGTGCTGTCTCGCTGGGAGGTCAGCAAATTGCTGGACAAGAGCAAAGGCGGCCTTTACCACAGCTACCGCAAATGTTCACTTGCCGTGCTCAACTGCGGCAGCGACGTGGACGATGCGAAAACGCTACTGGAACAATACGCCAATTTTGAACTCAAGCTGATTCCCATTGAACGAGGTATTCGCATTGAGTTGACCAACGCGCCTGCAAAGGCGCTGGTCGAAGGCAAGATGATCCAGGGTATTCGTGAACTGCTGTTTGCAGTGCTGCGGGACATTCTCTATGTGAACAGTGAGATCACTGAAAATCCGCTGTTTGATACAGAAAGCAGCGGTGGCATCACCAACGCCATTTTTCACATACTGCGCAACGCCGACGTTCTGCGCCAGGCCCGGCCACCCAATCTTGTAGTTTGTTGGGGCGGGCACTCGATCAGCCGTGAGGAGTACGAATACAGCAAGGAGGTTGGCTACCAGATGGGGCTGCGCGGCCTTGATATTTGCACAGGCTGTGGCCCCGGCGCCATGAAAGGCCCTATGAAGGGCGCCGCCATCGGCCACGCCAAGCAACGCATTACACCCGGGCGTTACGTGGGCTTTTCCGAGCCAGGTATTATTGCCGCGGAACCACCCAACCCGATTGTGAACGAACTGGTTATCCTGCCGGATATAGAGAAGCGCCTTGAGTCATTTATCCGGGCCGGTCACGGCATAGTGGTGTTTCCTGGCGGGGTGGGTACGCTGGAAGAAATCCTCTACATCCTGGGTATCCTGCTAAACCCTGCCAACGAAGACCTGCCCTTTCCGCTGGTATTCACCGGGCCGGCGAGCGCCAGAGCGTATTTTGAGCAGGTAGATGAGTTTATCGGCGCCACTCTCGGCAAGGCGGCGCAGGACAAGTATGAAATCATCATCAACGACCCGCCACGTGTCGCAAAACATATGCTGGAAGGTATGCGCCGTGTGCGCAAGTTCCGCAAGGCACGAAACGATGCCTACTACTTCAATTGGATTCTTGAAGTTGATGAAGAATTCCAGCGGCCGTTTGCACCAACCCATGCCAACATGGCGGGCCTGCAGCTACATCGCGATCAACCCGTTGACAAACTTGCGGCAAACCTGCGGCGCGCTTTTTCAGGTGTTGTCGCCGGCAACGTCAAGGAAGAAGGTATTCGAGAGGTTGAGCAGCATGGCCTGTTTGAAATTTCCGGCGAGCCTGAGATTATGCAACGGCTGGATGCTTTACTGCAGGGAATGGTTGCCCAGCACCGAATGAAACTGCCTGGCACTGCCTACCATCCGTGTTACAGGATCGTCTAGGCGACAGGGCCCATTAGCGCTGGCGCAGGTGTTCTACCCAGAACACGGTGCCACCCGCCACGGCGGCAGGCATCAGGACAATGTTGAGAAGCGGGATCGCCAACGCAAAATACACTGGCAGACCAAACACCACAGCCTGCGAACGCACTTGTCCCATGCGATCTTTCAGGTCGCTGAAGGCAACCTCGTTGTTGTCAGCGGCATAGTCCGCATATTGCACGGTCATCATCCAGGCGCCAAACAGCACCCACAGAAAGGGTGCCGCCGCATTCAGACCGGGAATAAACGTAATGATAACAAGGCCAATAAGGCGTGGTAGGTAGTACAACAGCTTGGCGAGTTCACGGCCAATACTGCGAAACAGGATAACAGCCAGGTTGGAGGTACCAGCCGGCGCCCTGCCCGTCAGGCGTTCTTCTACTTTAACCGAAAGTATCGCATTGAACGGCGATGCGATCAGGTTGGCAACAATCGTAAAGAGGTACAGCATTGCCACAAACACCAGCAGCGCCGCCAGAAAACTGAGAAAGCCCGACATAAACGCCAGCCAGTCGGGCAGCATGCCTGTGATGGATGCACTCCAGGCATCGTACTGGGATACGCCCCAGACAATCACCGCAGATAGCACCAGGGCATTGATGATGATGGGCACAATGACATAGGGCCAAAGCTCTGGCTTGAAAATCAGCTGTAACCCTTCGAAAAAACAATTCAGTCCATTCATGTCAGTTCAGCGGTCCTGTTGGTCTGCCATGCGTTTCCGTCGCTAGGCGATTTGCAGGAAATAATCCTTGATGGGCAGCGAGCGAATACGCCGCTGTGTGATGCGATACAGGGCATTCACCACCGCAGGTGCAATGGGCGGCGTGCCAGGTTCACCTATTCCGCCCCACTTGTCGCCACCCGACAGGACAAAATGAGTTTCCATTACCGGGGTCTCTGCCATGGCAAGGACGCGATAGGTGTCAAAGTTGTCTTCGAGTATGCGGCCATTTTCTACCGTTAGCTTGCCATATATAGCAGCAGACAGGCCAAACACAATGCCGCTCTCAATCTGTTCTTCTGCCGTCATTGGGTTAACCAGGTTGCCGCAATCAACCACCGACACCACCCGGTCAACTCTTGCTTCACCGGACGCAGAAACCGAGACCTCCGCGACCTGCGCGCAGATTGTGCCAAAACACTCGTGAATGGCGAGGCCCTGTGCTGACCCGCGCGGCATTGCCTTGCCCCACTCGGCCTTTTGTGCCAGGTTGTCCAGCAGCGCAACCATATCAGGTCGGTGCGCCAGATAACGCTTGCGGAACTTCAGCGGGTCAGTTTTGGCGGCCGCTGCCATCTCGTCAACAAAACATTCCATGGCAAATGCATTCTGCGAATGTCCAACAGAGCGCCAGAACCAGGTTGTCAGGTGTGTTGATTTTATGGTGTGTGAAATCAGTTTATTGGGCACCAGGTAAGGCATGTCTTTTAGCCCTTCAATTGAGCTTTGATCAACCCCGTCTTTGGTTGCCGCCGCTGCACCGGCTCCCATTCCCTCAAGGATCGAGTGCGTTACCGAGTGATTGGTGTAGGCGATCAGGTTCTTTTCCAGGTCAAAGCCAGCCTTGAAGCGAATTGCCGCCATGGGCCGGTACTGGCCAGCACGGCTGTCTTCTTCGCGGGTCCAGATCAACTGCACGGGTGCGCCCGCCTCCATGGCAATCAGTACTGCCTCACGCACGTAGTCCACCTGGCTACGCCGGCCAAAGCCGCCACCCAAAAAGCAGTTATGCACGTATACCTGTTCCGGCGCTTTACCGGTCAGCTCCGCAGTGACTGCCAGCACGGCTTCCGGGTTCTGCACGCCCGCCCAGACATCAACGCGATTTTCCTTTACATGCACGGTGCAGTTCATGGGTTCCATGCACGCATGGGCAAGATACGGCACGGTATAGTTGGATTCTATTGAGGTCTCCGCCTCATCCATCACGCGTTCGGCATTGCCCTCGTTGACAATCGTTACGCCAGGCGAGTCGAGTTGCGCGAGAAACTCACGCTTCATCGTGTCTGAAAACGTTTTGCCCGCAGGGCCAATGTTCCAGTCAACCGGCATGGCGTCCACCGCAGTCTTGGCCTGCCAGAAGGTATCAGCAACAATGGCCACACCATTATCCAGGCGCACAGCCTGGCGCACGCCAGTCCGGTTGCGTACCACGTTGAACCGAAAACTGCGCAACGTGCCGCCCAGCACAGGACAATGCACTACTGCTGCATACAGCATGCCAGGCAGACGCACGTCGATACCAAACTTTGCTGACCCATCAACTTTGGCAGGCACGTCGAGCCTTGGTGTGGGTAAGCCCAACAGATCAAAATCTTCCGGTGATTTGAGCTTGATGCCAGCCACCGAGACTTTCGCTGCAGCAGCAGCGACTGCACCAAAGTTAATCGAACGGCGAGTGGGCTTGTGGTAGACACGGCCGTAATCTGCATAGCAGGTATCCGGGGCAACGTTCCACTGTTCCGCTGCAGCCTTGATCAGTTTTTCCCTGGCCTCAGCACCAGCCCGTGAAAGATAGGGCATGGAGATGCGCACTGCACTACTACCACCAGTCAGCATCCTGCCGTACACACGATCCTGCCGGATACTACGATTAACGTCAGCGTATTGCACCCGTACGGTACGCCAGTCGGCTTCGAGTTCTTCAGCAACAATCATCGGCAGGGAGGTCAGTACACCCTCACCCATTTCACTCTGCGCCACACGAATGGTAATAGTGTCATCGGGGTCAATGGTCAGCCATGCATTCAGTTCAGCACCGGCGTCGGGATATGGCTCATAGGGAACGGCTTTGGCGAAAGCAGGCAGGTGAAAACCAATTATCAAGCCGCCTGCAGCAGAGGTTGCTGACGCCTTGATAAAGTCGCGACGGGTCAGTTTTGTTAACTTGCTTTTCAACCCTTTGATCAGATCTTCATTCAAGTCAGGTGCCCCGCTGCTCTGCCACCTTGTGAATGGCGCGGCGAATTCGTTGGTAAGTACCACATCGACAGACATTGGTCATGGCGCGATTAATGTCCTCATCGGTGGGATGCGCCTTGTCATCGAGCAGCGCAATGGCGGCCATAATCTGGCCAGACTGGCAGTAACCGCACTGCGGTACGTCCTCCTCGATCCAGGCCAGTTGTACCGGGTGGCTGCGATCGGGAGATACACCTTCAATCGTGGTGATATTGAACTGCTCAACCGTCGCTACCGGCGTCACACAGGATTTAACCGGCGCGCCATTCATCAGTACTGTGCAGGCTCCACAACTGGCGATGCCGCAGCCAAATTTGGTACCGGTGAGATTGAGATTATCGCGCAGCACCCAAAGCAGCGGTGTTGCCGGGTCAACGTCAACTTCCAACAACTCGCCGTTAACCCGGAGATTGATCATCAGATGCGCTCGATAATCGTCGCTGTTCCCATACCGCCGCCGGTACACATGGCAATCAACGCAGTAGAGAGATCCCGGCGCTCGAGTTCATCCAGCACAGTCTGGATCAGCATGGGGCCGGTTGCGCCAATCGGGTGTCCAAGGGCAATCGCGCCGCCATTGACGTTGATGATGTCGTCTTCAACATCAAGGTCTTTCTGGAACTTGAGTACCACGGCAGCAAATGCCTCGTTGACTTCAAACAGGTCAATATCGCTCTTTTTCATGCCAGCCTTGCGCAGACAGATTTCCGCCGCAGGCCCAGGTGCTGTCAGCATGATGACCGGTTCAGTACCTGCAGTTGCTGTCATGACAATACGTGCCCTTGGCTTCAGACCATGGGCGCGCGCATAAGCAGGCGACGCAAGCAGGATTGCACTGGCGCCGTCCACCACGCCGGACGAGTTGCCCGCGTGATGCACATGGTTAACTCCGTCAATACCGGGATAAACATCCGCACAAATTTGATCCAGCGTTTTCACCTGGCCATCAAACAGGGTTTTACCCATCTTCTCGAAGGATGGGTTAAGGCCCGCAAGACTCTCCAGCGTGGTACCAGGCCTGGGATGTTCGTCCCGATCCAGGGCAAGTTCACCAGAATCCCGATAGATGGGCACGAGCGAATTCTTGAAGCGGTCATCAGCAATCGCCGCCTCGGCCCGATTCTGGCTGCGCACCGCATAAGCGTCACAGTCCTCGCGCGAAAAACCTTCCAGGGTCGCAATCAGGTCAGCTGATATACCTTGCGGAATCAGCGGATACTGTTCAAACAAATGCGGGTTATTGGCCGTAAAGCCATCAGCGTGAGTCGGCGCGTAACGCGACATGGATTCAACGCCACCCCCAACTACCAGATCCTGATGACCGCTCATAATCCCCATGGCGGCAAAAGTCACAGCTTGCTGGCCAGAACCGCAGAAGCGGTGCAACGTAACGCCTGGTGCCGTTATTGGCCATCCAGCGTCCAACACAGAGAGCCTGGCAATATCATGCGCATGATCGCCACTACCCGCACCACAACCTGCGATAACGTCTTCAACATCCCCAGCGTCAAACCCGATCTTCGCCTGCAGTCCGTTCAATACCTGCGCCATTACGCGCTGTGGGTGGAGTTCACTGAGGCTGCCGACGCCCGCCTTGCCGCGCCCGCGGGGTGAACGGACACCATCTATAATCCATGCTTCTGTCATTTACCTGCTCTCTTGTGTGCTGGGAGAAGATCTGATTGTACTCGGCTGGCTTACCGTTCCACAAATTTCAGATTACGCCGCTTTGGCGGCTTCAAGAGGGTTGGTCGGGGACAACGAAAGTATTAGGATTTGCCGAGAAACCGAATTCGTGGTCTATTGTTGCTCTACGACGAACAGGGTCACGCGGTAATAATTCAGGAGAACGCCATTGGCTGTGAACAACCGAAAGTTTAAAAATTTCCTAGTTTCTCCCCAGTTTCAGCTCAAACTGTGTCTTTACTACTTCGTTACCGGCCTAATCTTTTTTGGCGCTGTTGTAGCA
>CAYGNA010000229.1:0-6639 GCA_964351065.1 uncultured Pseudomonadales bacterium | reverse complement strand
GCCTGTTGCAGGGCAATTGTGCTTTCCTTGAGTGCTGCAGCAGCGATCCTCTGGGTACGCAACGCACTCTCAAGATTGGACTGACTGGCCAGTTGGTTCTTAACAAGTTCCTGCAGGCGACTCAGTTCATAGCGCGCGTGCTCGTGTTCTGCCTGGGTTCGTTCGTTGGCGGCGCGAGCCCGTTGCACGGCAGCTTCGTAGTCTTGCCCCTCGATGCGCAACAGTACCTCACCCTCTTCAAACACACCGCCGGCAACCAGATTTGGTGATACCCACTCGACTCGCCCGCTAACCTCGGGAATCAATTCGCTGGAGGTAAGCGGTTCAACTGTTCCCTGTGACCGGACCTTTAGGCGCACACTTTCCTTGGTAATCGTCTGGATGCGGATCGAAGTAGCAACCTCCTCCGGTTCCACCTGGGCTGGCTCCGGTGCGGTTGCCACCAGCGTATAGGCCATGATGGCAGCAATAAACAGGACAATGACGGTCATTGCACCCTTGACAAAAGGACTATGCATTATGAGGATTCCTCGGAAGATCAGTTGTTACTGCCTGCGAGTCCCGGATGGTGGACTGCAGGTATTCGAAGTGGGAAGTGATTGCCTGGGCGGCGAGCTTTGCATCACGTGTTGCCAGCCCATGGTCGAGTTGCCTGAGAATATCGACCATGCGGCTTCGATCCACGGCGATGTTCTGACCAGCCGGCCGCATGCGGCCAATAAATTGTGTCTTAAGGCCATTCAGGATCAGCCGCAGCACCAGATTATTGTTGATGCGGGTAAATAACAGGGACAGATTGCGCCAGCACTGCTCACTTATCTCGTTGCGCTCTTCAAGGCCGCTCTCGGCGATGAGTTCGCCGACGATCACTCGCATCTCTGTGAGTTGATCTGTACTGGCTGTTTCAACCGCAGTGCGGGCTGACATAGACATTAAGGCGCCCAGCACTTCCAAAAGGTTGTTGACCAGTTTGGCGTCGGGCATCTCGTTCAGGTCAATGATGTGGCCCAGGACATCAAGGGTTGCCTCTTCAATGGGGACAACACGCACTCCACCAGGTGTGACATCAGCGATGCCCATCTGCTCCAGCTTCTTGATGGCCTCGCGCACCGCACCACGATTAGCCTCGAACCTTGCCGCCAGGTCACGTTCGGAGGGGAGTCGCTCACCGGCCCGATACTGCCCGCGAAGGATCTCCTCCCGCAGGATGGCACTTATTTCTTCTGCCCTGGAGGCGCTTACGGGTTTCATGGGCTTATGTACGTTCAAAATTGAATTTTGGACTGACCACTTTGGCCAGACCGATTTGGACAGACCATATTGGTCTGTCCAAATTGGTCGGGCCATTATAATGTTGCACCGCCCAATTTCAATTGGAAATCTGTCAGAATTCGACGAATTGCAGGTCAAACGTAGCAATTGCCAAAAGAGTGCAGGAGAGGGTGCAGTGATGACGGGCGAAAGTGGTGCCAGCGCGGTAGCACAACTGATCAAAGATGGGTTTGATGGTTATCGCGACCGCTTTCGGGCAGTGACCCACATGGCCCGGCACCGCTTTGAGCAGGAGGACTGGGTTGGCATACAGGAAGCGTCTGTCGCGCGAATCAAGCTTTACGCATCCTCTGCGTCCGACCTTGTTGACACTATCCATCAGTTGGGTCCAGCAGGTGTGCTTGGCCTTGCGGAATGGGCCAACGTCAAGCGGCACTACGAAACCCTGATCAGTGGCGGCAACGATTACGAGTTGGCAGAAACCGTCTACAACACCGTTTTCAGGAAAGTGTTTGGGCGTGATCACCTGAATGATGGCTATGCATTTGTTACCGAGTCCTTACCGCAGCCACCTGATGATGACATAGACCTCGTGAACGAATTTAGCCCTACGCAGGATCTCCGCGGCGCGCTGCGCGAGGTGCTGGCATCTTATGAGTTCGATGTACCCTGGGCTGATCTGGATGCAGATGTGGACCTGATGGTGACAACAATGAAAGCGTCCATACCTTTGCTCCGTTATCCCCAATTACTCGGTTTTGAGATGCTCCGGGCAGTTTTCTATCGAAACAAGGGTGCTTATCTGATTGGGCGGATGTTTATCGGTTCGCACCTGTTCCCGATAGCCATTCCCGTCCACAACCAGGGCCGAGCGCTGTTTGTAGACACCATCATCTGGAATGATGACGATCTTTCCATCATTTTCAGTTTTACCCGCTCATATTTTATGGTGGATATCGACCATCCAAGGGAAATGGTGGATTTTCTGCAGGATCTGCTCCCCAATAAAAAGCGATGGGAACTGTATACATCGCTCGGCTTTTACAAACACGGTAAAACCGAGTTTTACCGTGACTTCCTGCAGCACCTTTCGGATTCGACTGATCAGTTTGTCCTTGCTGAAGGTATCAAGGGACTGGTCATGTCGGTCTTTACGCTGCCTTCCTATCAGAGTGTTTTTAAAGTCATCCGCGACAGATTTGCACCAACCAAAAAGGTGACCCGTGAGGAGGTGAGGGCAGCCTACTATCTGGTCAAGACACATGACAGGGTTGGGCGAATGGCAGACACCCAGGAATTTTCCAACTTTTGTTTTCCGCGAGACAGGTTCTCGCCAGCGCTGATTGAAGAATTACAAAAGACCTGTGCTGCTTCGATTACGCTGACCGACGCTGAAGTGGTAATCAGTCACCTTTATACCGAGCGCAGGATGACCCCTCTTAATATCTATCTCGAGCAGGCCAGTGAGTTTGAGCAGCAACAGGTGCTGGACGAGTACGGCAACGCAATCAAGCAACTGGCGGCGGCGAATATCTTTCCCGGCGATATGCTGCTGAAGAATTTTGGTGTAACCAGGCACCGGCGTGTCGTCTTCTATGACTATGACGAGATTTGTTACCTCACCGAGGTGAATTTTCGAAAAATCCCGCCACCGCGATTCAAGGAAGACCAGATGGCCGCTGAGCCATGGTACAGCGTTGGACCTTTCGACGTATTTCCTGAAGAGTTTGAAAACTTCCTGTTTAACTCCGATCACCTGAAGGACGAGTTCAAGGCGAATCATGCAGATCTCTTTACAGTGGAATACTGGCAGGGAATACAGGAGAAAATACGTGACAGCCAGGTGATGGATGTCTATCCGTATCGGCGCCGACGGTCGTTTCGACGTGGTTCGTAACCGGCAGCGGTCTCGTTCAGCGGCAGATTTTTTTTCAGAGGTGGTTGGCAGATCAATAACACGCAGCGACACTGGTTGGTAGTTAGTGCGTCAAGCCACTTGCGTTGCGTGGCTGGTCTGGAATAATGCCCCACTTTCGTTGATGACTGGCCGCATGAATCCTCTTTCAGTTATTTACCGCCTCTATGAGCAGCGCCTGTGGCGCCAGGTTAAAGGTGGGCCCAACCCTCAGCATATCGGGCTGATTGTTGACGGTAACAGACGGTTTGCGCGAGTGCGGGGGCTCGCCAATCCAAACGAAGGCCACACCAAGGGTTCAGAGAATCTCGAAGAGTTCCTGGACTGGTGTTGGAAGCTCGACATCAAGATTGTCACGCTCTACGGCTTCTCCACAGAGAACTTCAAGCGCAGTGCTGACGAGGTTGAATACCTGATGCAACTGATCATGCAAAAGCTGCGTGAGTTTCAGGTAGACCCTGCCATATTCGAGCAGCGGGTAAAAGTTAATGTGATTGGTCGGCGTGATGATCTGTCGGCGGAGATGAACGCTGAAATAGACAAGGTCGAAGCGCTGACACGTGAGCATGAGCGATTCACGCTCAACATTGCGATTAGCTACGGTGGCCGCGCGGAGATTATAGATGCAGTCAGGCGAATAGCCACCGAGGTTCAGAAAGGTGCACTCCTGCCGGCTTCTATTGATGAGAAGCTTTTTGAAAGCTATCTTTATACCGAGGGCCAACCTGATCCAGATCTTATCATCAGGACTTCAGGGGAGGAGCGGCTGTCCGGGTTCCTTTTATGGCAAAGCGCCTACTCCGAACTCTACTTTACCGAGGTTTACTGGCCCGCGTTTCGGCAAATCGATTTTTGGCGTGCGCTTCGTGTCTACCAGCAGCGGGAGCGGCGTTACGGGAAATAGCTTTACAGGTTCGTCTGGACAGGTTCGCCCGGACAGGGTCGCCCGGACAGGGTCGCCCGGACAGGGTCGCCCGGACAGGGGAGCGCATAATCTGTCCAGGTTGTTCTATAATCTGCCTCGCCAGCCTCCCGGGGCGACAAACAAAATCAGAACATGGCTGAAAACACCCAATATACGATCACAGACGAGCCGGACCAGGTCAGCAGCTTCCCTGAGAAGCGACCCTGTCTGATCATGATCAAAGGTGATTTTATCGGTCAGGTGTATGAACTGGCAAAGGACGTGACCATCATTGGGCGAAGTGATGACGTGGATCTGGTGATATCCGATGTCAGCATTAGCCGGCGGCATGCCATGATAGTCAATCGCCTGGCAGGGTTTCACGTTTCTGATCTGGGCAGCACCAATGGCTCTTTGGTCAACAAAACACCTGTGGTTGAACCCACGCCGCTGCGAGAAGGTGACAAGCTTTCCCTTGGCATGGTGACGTTTAAATTCAGTTTCCAGGATGAAGACGACACGCAGTACCACCTCATGCTGCGTAATATGGCAATCAAGGACGGTCTAACACGTATCTACAACAAGCGGCACTTCCTGGATGCACTGGAAAAGGAATTCGACTACAACCGGCGCAATCATTCCGGGCTTGCCCTGGTCATGTTTGATATTGACCACTTCAAGGAGGTTAATGATACCCACGGTCATCCGGCTGGCGACTTTATTCTGAAACACATGGCACAGCTCATCGAAAACGAGGCGCGTGGCTACGACCTGTTTGCGCGGTATGGTGGTGAAGAGTTTGTATTCATGATGCGAGGAGCGACTCAGGATGCAGCGCTTGCGCTTGCAGAAAGGGTACGTAGCACCATAGCGCGCCATACTTTTGACTACGACGACCAACACCTCAGTATTACTGTTAGCCTGGGAATGTCTTTCTGGGATGGCGGTAGCAGTGTACAGAAACCTGCAGAGCTGATTGAGATGGCGGACCGGCGCCTGTATCAGGCGAAAAATGGCGGCAGAAATCGGGTGTTTTTCGATGATCTACCGGCTAACCCGGAGTAACGCGACCAATCGGTCCAGCATGGAAATCACCGACGTACCAATCAGCACCCAACCCGCCCAATAGATATAGTCATCCGGTACCAGGTAAAGCCCAAGTGCGTGCTGCATACCGGGAAAGCCCGCCAGCACAAAATAGGCTATCCCATTGTTGCGGCCGATAAAACTGGCTCTGAGTGGGCGTCCCTGCAAGGCATTCGAATCCAGCACATACTGGGTAAACGCCGCGGCAACCAATACGGGCAGCAACATTGGCACCAGCCCACCAAGGGCCAGTGCGCCAAGGGTGGCGGTGACGAAGAGCGCATCTGAGCCATGGTCGAGTAGTCCACCAAGGGGTGAGACCTGCTGCCAGCGACGGGCAATCCTGCCGTCAACTATGTCCGTTGCCACAGCGCAAACGACAATCATCGCCTGAAGCAACCACTGATCATTGATGATCGTATAGAAGGACAGCCCGGCGAGCGGGACACGAGAAACGCTAAGCGCGTTGGGTAGGGAGAGTTTGTTCATCAGTTGCTGGATCATGATAATGTCTCCAGAGCATGGAATACAAACGATCTGACAGATCGAGAGCAGAACAACAGGACAAATGAGGACTTACGATGATAACCAGCAGTAGGCTCAAATGGCTGCGCGCGTTGATTGTGCTGGCGCTGCCTGTTTTGCTTGGTATTGGCCCCTGTACAGGAGGGCCGCGCTGGCTGGAACGGATTCCGGGTGGTGTGCTGGACGGGGAGGTGGTAACAGAGCAGATCACTGACTGGTCTTTTGTCAGCGAGGCTGGCCTCTGTGCCCTGGAAACGCGTCCGGCATATCCGCATTCGGTTATGCTGAATTGTTTTAATGATGGCCCCAGGCTCTACATAGGCTGCATGTCCTGTGAAGGCAAGGCCTGGTCGACCTATGTTGCAAGTGATCCCACCGCCCGGATCAGGGTTGGTGAACGGATCTATGCCGTTAACATGCAGCGGATAACGCAAGCTGATGCCATGCAGGGCCCCTGGATTAGTCGCTGGCAGAAAACCAGGGGCAATAGTGATGCACCGCCAATCCCGGCGGGATACTGGCTTTACCATCTGACGAGCAGGTGAAGCCGGTGAAGATCGCAATTACTGGTGCCAACGGGCACCTGGGTCGACGCTTGATCCGGCAGCTTGCAGAAACTACAGAGGTGATCGCCATCGTCCGCTCGGATCGAGCCCAGCGCACGCTGATGGAAGAATTTGGCGCAAACCTGCAGGTTTTGGTTGTCGACTATGCCGACCCCACTGCGCTGGGCCAGGCGCTCGTCGGCGTGAACTGTTGTGTCCATCTGGTCGGCATCATCAAGGAGTCACGGGCGAACACGTTCCACGCTGCCCATGAAGCGTCGTGCGCAGCACTCGTGACCGCCAGCGAACAGCAGCACCTAAGCTCGATCCTTTACCTCTCGATAGCGGGCAGTACTGCCGCTTCCAACAACACCTGTCTTGCGTCGCGGGGA
>CAYGNA010000228.1:0-6706 GCA_964351065.1 uncultured Pseudomonadales bacterium | reverse complement strand
AAGGCAACGTGACCATCACCAGCACCACCGGTGACATCACCACGCAGAACGACATTGTGACTGCCGGTACAGGTTCTGTGGTTGTTGCCACAACCGGCGGCAACCTGGCGGTCAACGACACCGACGGGAATGGAGTCGGGGTATCTGCAGGCGGTAATTTGCTGCTGGATGCCGTCAACGTCGCAGTTGCTGTTGAGGTTTCATCCACCGCAGGCAACATCAGCGTGAATGCTGCCAACAATGTGTCCCAGGCAGTTTCAGGTGATCTGACAACCTCGGGCGGCACTATCGATGTCAATGCCGGTGGTGAAGTCCTGATGACGAATGGCAGTTCAACGGTTACCTCTGGTGGTGATATCCGCTACAGCGGTGGCGGCAACCTGGTCATTTCTATGCTGGATGCAGGTACCGGCGATGTGGCGTTGATCAGCAACGGGGCGAGCGTGCTTGACGCAGGAACCTTCGGCACCAATGTTGTGGCGAGTGGTCTGTTGCTGACCGCCGCGGGTACACTGGGTACCGTAGGTAGCAGTGCGAATGCACTTGAAGTGAATGTCGATCGGGTTTCAGCGCTGGCTAACGCCGGTCACGTCAATCTGGTGGAAGCTGACGGCATGGCGGTTGACACGGTTACCGTAGATGTACAGCGTGTGGATCGCGTCGGCAATGTTACGACTGTTGCAGTAAGCCAGAGTGACGTCAGCGTCACCGGTAACGGGCTTATTGTCCTGCGCAGTGGTGGAGACATTACGCTGAATGATGGCGATTCAGACGGCGTCAGCCTTGAATCCCTGGGGTCAGGCGACGTCCTTGTTTCGGCTGGCAACCTGTTCTTGAATGCCGCTGCGATGACACAAAGCGGGAATATCAGCCTAACGGTTGCGGGCGATATGATTCAGGAAGTTGCAGGCAATGTCGGCACCGCCGGCGGTACCATTGATGCCGAGGTGGCAGGTGTCATTCTGATGGCAGACGGTAGCCAGACAACCAGCCAGGGTGGTGATATTCGCTACAGCGCAGAAGAAGATATTGTTGTCAGCAGCATCAATGCTGGCACCGGCAACGTTAGCGTACGCAGCGCTCGCGGGGCGATCATCGATGGTGGCGATGCGCACACAGACATTATCGCCAGCGGTGCGATCCTGCGGGCGGCCGGTGATGTTGGGGTTATGGTAGAAGGTAGCGCCAACAGCCTGACGCTGCCGAGTTCATTAACCGACGTCACCAATGCGCTTGAAATCTCGGTTGATGTCATGACCGCGGCGTCTGCAGGTGGTGATATCAACCTGGTTGAACAGGATGATGTATTTGTTGGCACCGTGTCGGTGACCATTGAAAGGCTGGTTGTTGATTCGGGTACAACGACGCTCATTACCGATGAGCAGAGTGACACGAGCACAGTCGGCGCAGGCAACATCGCGCTCACGACGGGCGGAATACTGACTGTCACTAGCGCGGATGGGGATACCACTGGGGTGTCAACCGAAGAAGGCAGTATCACTATCGACAGTGGTGCAGTACAACTGGTCGCCGGCGTGACAAGCACCTCTGGCGACGTTGCTATCGCAGCTGAAGACAAGGTGACCCAGTCGAACACCGGCAACATCTCCACGGGCGGTAACGGTAACGTCGAGGTATCTGTGACGACGGGTGAAATTGTGATGGTACCTGGTGCACAAACGACAACAGCATCGGGTGATATCCAGTACAGCAGTGGCGGGAACCTGCGCATCACAGAATTGGTCAGTACAACCGGTGATGTAGGTCTCACCTCAGGCGCCGGGTTGTTTGATGCGCTTCGGGCTTCAGAGAACGCCAACGTCACCACAGGTGGTGCGCTCACGATCCAGACTGTTGCCGGTGTTGGCGTGCAAGATGATATTGATACTGCAGTTGCTGTGATCTCTGCGGTGAACACCGGAAATGCTGATATCAACCTGCAGGAAGCTGATGGTGTGTCTATTGGTGGCGCCGGTCTTGTGAATTCAGGTGGCGGTGCTGTGGCCCTTGACGTCGTGACGGGTAATCTGACCGTTGATGCACCGGTCTCGGCTATCGACAATGGCACTGTAGACCTGCTGGCCGCAGACGATATCGCCATCAATGCTGAGATGAGTGTTGAAGACGGTGATATGACCATTACGGGTGGGCAGGTGACGGTGGACTCAGGTCTCACCGCACGTCTTGGCAAGATCATCATTAACGGCCTGCGCGGTAGCATCGTGATGCAGGGCAACGGCAATATTACTTCAGGGGGTGGTAACGTGGCCCTCACGGCAGAGACAGACGTACTGCTGACGACCATCACGGGTACTACATCTGACATTTCAGTACGGTCGCTGACCGGCAGCATCCTGGATAACAGTGATGATGAAGGCAACAACCTGGTGACAACTGGCTCGCTTAGCCTCAATGCGTCTGAGTCGATTGGTGGCGGGGATGGCGGCAACCTCAATATTGACGCTGGTACGGTTAGCTTCACCGGTATTGAAGGTGGCAATCTCTCTATCAAGTTTGAGGGCGGCCCAGAGTTTGATGGGACACTGGAAGATCTGTATGCAATCGTGACCAAGCGCGACTTTGAGCCATGGCTGGTTGAGCAGGCCAGATCGCCAATACCGGCTGAGCTTGGAGACACCGTTGTTATTTACAGCCTGTCTGAACTCATTGAAGAGGCGATGGATCAAAACAGCCTTGGTGACTTCTACTATGTCATGCGACCTGCAGGCAGTGTGCTGGCAACAGAGGCTGACGCTGTTCGACTCTCTATGAGCCTGGCAGCTGGAGATGTTCAGTCAGTCGCAGATGTCTATAACGAGGCGCTGGCAGAGGCACTTGCGTTGATGGCCCTGCGAATAAGTTCCTGAGGCGTGGTTCGGACCTTTCGAATCCAGGCAGGACAACTTCCGAATTGTCCTGCCGTGGCGCCTTGTTAAGCTGAAGACTCTTCTTACTGTTGAAGTGGAGTCAGTCGAATGCAGGTCCAGCTTGAAACCCGCCATGTTGAATTACCCTCCCGTGCCAATACGCGAATGAGCAGCAGGGTTGGCCGTGTTTTCCAGAAATTCGAATCTGTCATTCACAGGCTTCATCTCACACTGAAGGATGTTAACGGCCCAAGGGGCGGCGAGGATAAGGTCTGCCTGCTGCGAGTTGAACTCAAGGGGGGTGGTCAGCTGGTTGTCAGGGAGCAGGGCGAATCACTGGCTCGATCTATCGGACGTTGCCTGCGCCGTGGTATTCATCTGGTGTCCAGGGAGCAAAAACGGCGGTTGAGCCGTCGTCGACAGAGCCAGCACGCGTTGGCGTTAGATATTCCCGAATAATCAGGATTCCACGAAGCGTGCCTGCGTACATATCGTATTTTTCAATACAGAATTGTGTGCGACAGTCTACATCGACAGTTTGCGGTGTGTGAGTACGGCCGTTACTTCAGAGGGTGACTAATGGAAGAAGCAATTCTGTTTACCTGCGGATTAATCACGCTTGGCGCGGCCGCTGCAATTCAGCGTGCCCAGCGATCAAAGGGCACGCCTGATGGAAAACTTGCAGGCATCGAATCCCGCAATGCAGCTCACCCTGCAAACCAGCGTGCGGTTGCCGCCTGCGAATCCTAGATCCTGGTTACACCGGACACCCGGTCAGTGTGCCCATCAATGTCATAGGACATGATGACCAGATCCCGGGAGACCCCGTTTCGATCCTCAACGTAATCTGCGAGAACAGCTTCCGGGACAAACCCGAGTCGGCGGAAAGCAGCCTGTGCACCGTGTTGATCCGGCGTCATGTTTGCCATCAGCTTTTTGACGCCCAGCGTGACTAATGGAAGAAGCAATTCTGTTTACCTGCGGATTAATCACGCTTGGCGCGGCCGCTGCAATTCAGCGTGCCCAGCGATCAAAGGGCACGCCTGATGGAAAACTTGCAGGCATCGAATCCCGCAATGCAGCTCACCCTGCAAACCAGCGTGCGGTTGCCGCCTGCGAATCCTAGATCCTGGTTACACCGGACACCCGGTCAGTGTGCCCATCAATGTCATAGGACATGATGACCAGATCCCGGGAGACCCCGTTTCGATCCTCAACGTAATCTGCGAGAACAGCTTCCGGGACAAACCCGAGTCGGCGGAAAGCAGCCTGTGCACCGTGTTGATCCGGCGTCATGTTTGCCATCAGCTTTTTGACGCCCAGCGTACTGGCGACATCAAAAATATCAGAGGTCAGGTTCTTGCCAACACCCCGGGCCCGGTAATCCCTGGAGACATTGACTCGAATCTCACCCACGCGCCGGGTCCATGGCGCATGGTTACGATGCACCGTTGCATAACCAATGAGCCCCTTGTCGTCATAGGCCGCGAGTGAGGTGGAGTTGCCGGCCTCAAGGTTTTTCATCCAGTCATCTACCACCTCGGGTTGGGTCAGGTCGACGCGCAGGAACAGCAGGTCTTCCTGGGGCAGCGACTGCGCAAAAGCGAGTACAGCGTCCCGATCAGCGCGCGTCATCCAGCGCAGTTCGATAGTAGCGCCGTCGCTGAGTGTGAGGGTCTTGGGATATTGCGAAGTGAGAGCTGATTCTGCCATGGAGTATCCGTCAGTTTGTGTGGTCGGTAGACGTTGCGAGGCCGCGTTCGCGGGCCAGTTCAAGGAGTTCTTCAAATGCGTGATCAGTACCGGCGACAATGACATCCAGGTCTGGCAGCAATCTTGGTTCACAGATGAAGTTAAAAAACAGTTGCTTGTTATAACTGAGGATCGTGACACTGAACCCTGTTGTTCCCGTGAGCACCAGTAGGCCAATGGTATCGGTTACCGGCGCACCACACATATACTGGGGTACCTGCACGCCGGGTACGTTGGTGCAGGTGAAGTTGTACCCGGGGTTGGGAGGCCGAATGCCAAAACTTGGCATGATTGGCAGCGGCACGCGCGCGGCCAGGGCTGTTGGATCCAGCGGCGTGCCCACCAGTTGGCTCGCAGCCATGGCAACTGGTGGTGTGGTCGGTAGGCTCTCCTGCATGACCGTCAGTGACTGCGCTTCTTCATCCTGTTTGATGCGCTCGGTCTCTGTGACAACCGCGGCGAGGCGTTCGGCAACCGCCATGGGCCAGGCCGGTAGCATTGGGAAAATGGCAGAAACCTGGTTACCCAGCGCGCCTTGCTGATCTTCGGTTCGTACACTTACCGGGCACATGATGCGAAGATACTGCTGGTTGATGCGCTCGTCATGATCGGCGAGATATCGCGCTACCCCCTCGGTGATAACGGTAAGTACAACATCGTTGATGGTGCCGCCGAGATGACGCCGAATCTCCCTGATATCCCCAAAATCCTTTTTCAGCCACATGACGCGCCGCTTTGGACCGACGAGCCCCGCATTGAATGGTGCAGTGATTGCCGGCCGGGTGACAAACCGTGTCATGATCTCGGTTGCTTTGCGGATCTTTTCCCACTGTGTCGTATCAGCTGTCAGCCCCTGGAAAGGATTGTTGTTGCGCAGGTTCTCGATGTTCTCCTGTACTGCCTCGCTCATCAGTTCTGTGACGGTAGGCGGTTTCTGGGGATGCCAATCTGGCCCTGGCTCGGGTTCCCCGGCATTGGGGTCAAGGTCATAGAGTATGGTGGTGAGATCTATACCAGATGCCCCGTCAATCATCGCGTGATGAGTCATCTGTAGCACCAGCGTTTTGCCTGGTACACCTTGCAGCACAACCATCTTCCAGAGCGGTATTGAACGGTCCATCAGGGGTTCGTTGAGTTCTACTGCCTTGTTAACGCCATCTTCCAGGCTGCAACCGTCGGGTAATTCATGTAGCTGCACGTGGTTTTTCAGGTCAAACCCGGGATCATCAACCCACTTTGGATGCGCCAGGCCAAAAGGCACCTGCATGAGCTTGCGTCGATAGGCTGGAATCAGGTGGATCCGGCGCTCGAATCGGTGAAAGATCTTCTCGAAAGAAACCTCGCCTTCGAGTACGTATACAGAAGAAATGTGCATCGGCCCACTGGCTGATTCCATGTAAATAAACGAGGCATCGGTGCTGGTCAGTCGCATGTATTATCCCTTCTTTCAGACGACTATGCCCCCGCAGCCGGAAGGGGTCAACCCTCGGACCGAAGTTGGCGTCACCAATTTTTTGGGGTCATTATGGGCCGAGCTTGGTGGTATGACAGCCGGGACTGCTAGACTTGATCCATGCTTGAACTGAGAAATATTACCAAGACTTATCGCCAGCCTGACGGGGCCGTTCGAGTGCTCGAAGCGGTCGACTTTTGCCTGCCACAGGGACGGTCGGCTGCACTGCTCGGCGAGAGCGGTAGCGGCAAGAGCACACTGCTTCACCTGATCGCCGGATTGGACACCCTCGACAGTGGTGAGATCATCATCGACGGCGAATTGGCATCAGGCTTCAATGAATCAGGATGGAACCGATTGCGGCGTGAGCGACTCAGCCTGGTTTTTCAGCAGTACCACCTGGTGCCAACAATACCGGTTATCGACAACATCAAGCTGCAGGCCAGGTTGGCCGGGCGGATGGATCGGGACCTTTTGGATCAACTGGTGAGTCGCCTTGGCCTCTCGGGCCTGCTAACGCGTTTGCCACACCAGCTTTCAGGTGGGCAACAGCAGCGAGTGGCAATTGCCCGTGCGTTGCTTCATCGACCAGGTCTGATTCTGGCAGATGAGCCAACGGGCAACCTGGATGAAG
>CAYGNA010000227.1:1648-6787 GCA_964351065.1 uncultured Pseudomonadales bacterium | reverse complement strand
GCAAGCGGGCGATGGCAGCTGCGGAGGCCAAAGATGCTGAGGCGTTGTTTGAGGCGGGTGGAGATATCTATCGTGTTTGCGCCGGCTGTCACGAGATTTATCTCGTTGATAATGCGGCGGCGCCAAAAGGTGAGGTGCCCGGCGGGGATTAGTTGTCGGCCTCTCGCAGGTCGGTCTCTCGCACGTCAACGAACCCGTCCCGGTAGGTGTAAACCCGGCGGTAGAATCCGCTTGTTTTTAGTGTAATGCTCGCGTCCTTGAAAGTTCGATTGGCGAAGTACCAGCCGTGTTTGCCAGAAAAGGGAAGCGTGGCGGTACCGAATCCGCTCTGGGCTTTACCCGTCTCATAGGTCTCGGCAAACCCCTCTGGGCCACCGTCGGGCTCACCATGAAATTCATAGACTAGCTCAACATTGGCCTGCCAACTGTAGCTCAGGCTCGAATTTGCCTCCAGTTCGAACTTGTATTCGACCGACTCATAGGGCGCAAGCTCAAAGCTGATCTCGCTGGTAACCAAGGGCCTGATTTCTGTATGAACAATCGTCTGCTCCCTCCCGGCAAGGCCAGTGAGCCCAAACAACTTGCCGGTACCGAGCGGGTCCCGTCCAAACTCGGCAGGCAGTACCACGGCAAACAGGGCTGCAGCTGCAATCACGAGTGCCGCAATGAGCGCGACCAGGATCTGCCGGACAGAGTAGCTCACAGGTAGTAGCTCACAGGTAGTAGCCCGCCAACTGGTAGCCTGCCAGCAGAAAACCGGTGGTCATCAACAGGCTGTTGGCAGCGTAGGCCTGGCTGGCAAAGTGTCCAGACTGACGCCACGGTAACAACAGTAGCAGGATAAATGTCAGCGCCAGCATCTGGCCCAGTTCCACACCCACGTTAAAGCTGATCATATTGGTCAAAAGGCCATCGTCCGAAAGCGCAATCTCCTGTAATTTGGTGGCGAGGCCCAGTCCGTGACAGAGGCCAAAGATGAATACCGCGGCTCGCGTGTCTGGCGTGAATCCGAACAGTTGCTGGAACCCGCCGAGATTCTCGAACGCCTTGTATACAATTGACAGCCCAATCACAGCATCGATCAGATTGGCGTTGACGTTCAATCCGGCGAGTACGCCAAGTAGCAGCGTGATGCTGTGGCCAACGGCGAACAGTGTGACGTACAGCAGGATGTCGCGGGGCTGGCGAAGGAAAAATACCACGCCGACCAGGTACAGCAGGTGGTCATAGCCCGTGACCATATGCTTTGCGCCGAGGTACAAAAAGGGCACGATGGCGGGGCCAACCAGCGCCTCAACAAACTGGGCGTTGCTATCGGATATGTTGTGCGCCAGCGCGGCTGCAGGTATCAGAAGCAGGGTGATGCATGCTGGCAGCCGCACAAACCACATGTCACTTTTTGCCTGGTTTCAGCGCTACCAGAACGTTGCCATCCGCCTGGCCAAAGCTGCCGTAGCCCGAGCCAACAAAGACCATGCCTGCCCCGGCAAACACCGAATGTGAATCAATTGAGCCGCCTTTTGCGGGATAACCATTGACAGTGTTGAACTCACGCAATGTGTCGAACTCGTATTCGATTTTGCCTGTTCGGGCATCAAAGACGTAGAGGCGGCCATCAATGGAGCCTGCAATCACAGACTGGTCTATTGCGAGAGGTGCGGCTGACAGACCAAACTTCTCGTCACAATCGGCGAATATGGCCTTGCGAGCCGGTGCGCAGTCGGGCGTGGTAGCCGTGCGCCAGAGTACTTTTCCCGTGTCGATATCCAGAGCGTTCATGCCGGGCTCAGGTTTGAATTCGCCACGCCGCCGAAATGGGTCGTTAATGGGCGCAAACAGGCGCTTGCCGTCGATCGCCATGCCCCAATGGACACCACCCAGCGGTGTCCCGTTACCAAATCGGTGGTTCCACAACAGCTTGCCGGTATCGGGGTCAAGTGCCCAAACGTCACCTGATTTCTGTCCGGCCAGCAGCACGTCTTTCCCGTTGGGTCGCACCGCAAGGATGGCCGCGGCACCAAAATCAAAATCTTTAAGTACGCTGTCTTTTGGGTCCGGACAGTTCGGGGTTGAGAGCGCGGGTGTCTCGCGACAGCCGATAATCCAGACATCGTTAGCCAGGGCCTGGAAACTCCAGCGAAGCTCGCCCGTGGTGATGTCAATGGCGAGCACGGCGTCGGATGTGTCTGTTGCCGGCAGCGATGTATTCTGGCCGCTGGTGGCGTAAACAAGGTTGCGCTTCTCATCGATTGAAGGGCTCGACCAGATGGGAGCGCCGGATGGGCCGCGGAGTTTCACACCAACCCGATTGGTTTTGCCTGTATAGGTAGCTTCCCGCATGGTGTGCCAGGTCCAGCGCGGCTCGCCTGTCGCCGCGTCCAGTGCAACCACGGCACCGTGTTCAACGCAGCACTCGTATTGTGGGTTGGCGCCGCGGCCAACGCCTGAGGCTGAGACAGGCAGAATCACCAGATCTTTGTACAGGACCGGCGCCCCGGTAATGATTGCGGCAGCACTGTGACGGCCTTCGGCCTTCCAGATCAGGGCGCCCGTTGCCGGGTCAACGGCATGCACCTGGCCGCGTCTGTCGGCGAATACCAGCGCTTGCCTGCCGGTGTCACCCAGTTCACCAAAGGTTATTGAGGTGCGCAGTTCAATCCCGGCGTCATAAACCCATTTGACGCAGGGGCGGGTCACGTCAACGGCCAGCAGTCGCTCGGTGGGTGTGGGCGAATAGAACATTGTGTCGCCAATAATGACCGGCGCGGCGCGCAGTGAGGTTGTATCGGGAAAGCCAATTGCCCAGGCCAATTCAAGATTACCCAGGTCTTTGCTGGAAAGCCCTGCCTGTTCAGCTGTCATAAAACGTGTGCTGTGCAGGTCGACACCGGCATAAGGCATTGCTGCCAGACTGCCCAGGTCAACAGTCCGGTTGTCGGCCTCGCACGTCCACCCGGCTAACCACGCATCACTGTCTGATTCTTTTGCAGCAAGATAGTCAATCAAGGCCGCAAGAGCCCGGCGGCCCACGGGTTTAGCCTGCTCCTGCATGATACCTTCAGTCAGGGCGAACCGAAGCGCACTGGCGTTCAGTTTTTGCAGGTTTTCAAGCGGCAACGCGCGCGTCTCAGCGGGATTGTCGTGACAGGTTGCGCAGTACTGACGGTAGACCGCAGCACCGGGGTGCATTGCGTCAGACTCACTGGCAATGGCTGATCCGGCAACGAGTGACCAGCAAAGGAGCCATACCGCAGACCCGGCGCGCAGCACGTTGTCTATTCTCCTGCCTCCTGCATCTGCTTCATCTTTTCGGCCTCAAGCAGCCTGGCGCCACGCATAATATTGCCAAGCGCATAGTTGCCCTCATGACAGGCGTATTCAAAGACCTTGTCGGTGGTGGCCGGCCAGGTGTATTCGCCGCTCCACGGGGCCGTCCAGACAGAAGGGTCCTCAACAGTGAAGTCGTAAAGCAGAGTCTCGTCGTCCAGTCGCGTGAAGCGTTCGATCACGTGCAGGTTTTCTGAAGAGCCGCGAAAGCCGGCGTCCGGGTGGAAGTTACGGGTATCCACGACAAGGGTCTCACCTTCCCACCAGCCAATAGAGTCGCCGAGCCAGCGCTTCATGTGCGACGGCAGATGTTCGCTGTTGAGACGAATGATTCTGGCGTCGTGCACCATCTCGACCTGGATCATGACGTAATCCTCGGTCTGTACAATACGTTTCAGGTTGTTGTACAAAACAGGCATCATCGGCGGTCCACCGGTTGAGCCAAAGCCCAGCAGGCACCGTTCGCCCATGCCGCGCGTTTCCATATCGTCGTAGGGGCCACTGCCATCGCCCACCTCAAGCCACCAGGCCTCACCCGAATTGCTGCGGCGGAAATTGGCAAATGCTGCCATGCGCGCCTGGCGAGCGGCCGGTGTCATTGGCGGCATCCGGCCGTTGGCCGGATCAACAATGATTGAGGTTCTGAACTTGCCGTCTACCTCGACCACGCTGTCGCCGTTGTCGATCCAGAAAGTGTTGTAGCCGCCAACGTTGCCAGCAGCACCGCTGGAGCCATCACCACCTTCGGGTGGTGCTTCGCGATTGGGGTCGCTTGCCTGGTTACGTGCAGCCTTGCCAGCGGCATCCGCCGCTGCAATCTTCTCGGCTTCCTCGTGCGAGAGGAACAGTTTGTCGCCATACATCTGTGGGCGTTCGAGAGGCGTCAGGGTAGCGATGTCGTAGGTGCCGGACAGATCCGGCACACTTGCCTTCTGCTTCTGTGCCTCGCCGGTGGTGGCACATCCTGTAGCAAAAAGCGCAATACAAACCAGCGTTAGGGTATGTTTCATCATTGTGATTCTCCAGCTGAGAAATTAAGGGCGCTCAAGTGGGGTGCGGCGCCATTCCCCATAGAACAGTTCCTCAACAAACTCCACGCACTTGAATTCAAGCATCTTGAAGTTGGGCTCCATGCGACGATACAGTGGCATTTCTATCGTAAAAGGCCCGGTGAGCACCTCTGGATCGGTGATGGTTGCTTCATACTGAATATGGTTGGGACCTGTCATGGTGTACCGTTCAGTCACCTTCATCATGGCACTGTGGTGTGTGCCAGTTCGATCAAGCCAGGTGCCGTCATGCAAACCCTCAACATCCACGACAAAGGTGTCACCTTCCCAGTAGCCATGTGACCAGCCCATCCAGGCGTCAACCGGTGCTTCGCCAGGGTCTTTGAGGTAGATATCTCTCACGGCCCCCGCAAATTGGTAGGCGATAAAAAATGAATTGGGCGATTGGAAAATCTGGAACGGATAGGGCAGGTAGGTTGCTCTTGGTACGCCTGGCATGTAGCACTTGACCTCGGGATCCTGGTGTACCCAGTCTTTCTGCAGTTCAGCACGCTTGGTGGCTGCCTCTTCTGTATAGGGGATGTTGCCACCACCTTTGATCACGCCCAGGCGGGGTGGTACGGCAATAATGGCACCGAGCTTCATGACATCAACGGCGGCGAGTGGGCCGGCTGGGCCTTCGCGCAACATGGGGGCGTGTTCTGCAGCGCGCATCTCCAGTCCCCAGTTTGCCTCATTCATGGTCTGGATAATGATGTTCATTTCGGGTTTGCGATCTTTGCCACTGTTTTTGTCGGCAGCC
>CAYGNA010000227.1:0-1638 GCA_964351065.1 uncultured Pseudomonadales bacterium | reverse complement strand
GCAGCCTCCGCGGGCAGCCCAAGGCAAATTACGGCCACAAAAACGAGTGTCCTGCTAAAGAACATATTGATCCCTCTTTTAGTTGGTGCAGCTATTTTTTAGCGCTCAAGCTTACCAGAATTCGAGGCGACGAAAAGATGCCTTCAGGAATCATCGTCGTTGCGTTCACCGACGCGTTTTCTCACCCGTGTGACGACATCAAACATCACACCCGAGATGGGGGAGAAACGGGTGACGCGAAAAATGAGCCCGTGATAGGTCATGTTGCGTACGGTGCGCACTTCCTGCAGATGAGGCAGGAAACTTGCGGCTACCACGAGGCGCAGTATTGAGGAGAACACGAACACCCCGTAGAACACGGACAGCCAGCTGAACTCGAAACTGCCGAGCGCGATACTGTTTGGCAGGTGCAGGGCGAGAAAGCCACCAAACGAGGCGCCGAGGAAAACGGCGACGCTGGAAAGCAGGTTATGGATTGCCATGAGACCACCCCGCCTTGACTGTGGCGTCAGGTCGAACAGGAAGTTTGAAGCCGAGAGTGAATAGCCGGACCAGAGGAGTCCACTGATTGCCTGTACCAGTAAAAGGTAGAAGAAGTCAGGCGACAGCACCCAGAGAAATGGCACCACGGGAATGGCAAAGCCGGTGACCCGCAGGATAATGCGATTGCCAAAAAGATCGCCCAGGCGCCCCCAGCGTGCAAGTACCAGGAACTGCACCAGCACCGACGCGGCAGTGTTGGCCATCAACTGGATGTAGTTGTAGTGCAGGTCACGTAGCAGGTAAACCACAACAAATGGCCCGGAGATTGCGACGGCAAACTGCATGGCAGCAAAGAAGACTGAAAACCGCAGAAAGTTGGGATTCTCTTTCAACACGCTGAGTGATGGGATGCCGTCCCGTTCCTGCCGCGGCAACACCGGTGCGCCCTGATTCGGGTCGTGAATCTGGTTGAGGTGCCAGGCTGAAACCGAGCGCGCGATCATGCCGATCACAAAAATAGAGATAAACCCGAGATATGCCGCGACATATGAGTCAAAGAACTGGAGCACGAGGCCGGCGCCGATCAGCGACGAAAACGAAGCCATGCTAGACAGGCGGTTGCGCCTGGCGAAGAAACGACCTCGTACCGCCTCAGGAATCAGTGAGCCCATCAGGCTGCCCCAGAGTGGCGCACCCAGGTTGGGGCCGATGTAGTAAATGATGACTGCACCCAGCAACATGGGAAATGCCCGGGTGTCAAAGATCAGCGGCAGGGTAGCAATGCCAAGGAGGGCAACTACCTGGATCAGCGCGCCGGTGACAATAATGCTTTTACGCATGCCGGTCATCTGGCCGAGCCATACAGAAAACATCTGGGCAAAAGAGGCAATCAGGGGAGGCAGTGAAGCGAGTAAACCAATCTGTGGTGCGGTTGCTTTCAGGAACACCGCATACGCCGAAAAGTAGCTTTCGCTGACCCCCCCCATGATGGCAAAAGTGACGCCGTCCCGGAGGGAATGGGCGAGGGAGGTTTCAGTCTTTTCGTCTTTTGAAAACGGGCGTTTCACAGTGCGGCCGGAAGGTGCCAGGAAATCGCGGATTATAGTCATCACGGGTAGCGTCGCAATTGATTTCTGGTACTCTCAAGCGATTAGT
>CAYGNA010000226.1:0-6798 GCA_964351065.1 uncultured Pseudomonadales bacterium | reverse complement strand
TTGATTTCAGCATGCTCAAGTGCCAGTGCGGTGCCGGAACATAGCAACATGCTAATTGACAGAAGGCGAACCATTTTCATTGGAGAAAGCTCTCTTAGAGGGTACTTTTTGGTGGTTAAATTTGGCAGTTAAAAAAGCGTAAGGCCGATACTTTGCACGGGCTCGACAATAAAGTAAACCGCATGGCCGGCCATCCAAGCATCAGACACTGACGGGGCACATAAGTTTCCCGACGAATGGTTGCCAAACCACTACCCTCGCGGATGATGCTGCTGGTGCAGGTCTTTCATTCTTGCCTGCGCAATGTGTGTATAAATTTGGGTTGTAGACAGGTCTGCATGACCAAGCAGCAATTGTACAACCCGCAGGTCTGCGCCGTGGTTCAATAAGTGAGTGGCGAATGCATGCCGGAGCGTGTGCGGCGACAACTTCCTTTTTAGCCCGGCAGCGCGAGCGTGAGCCTTGATACGGTGCCAGAAGGTCTGGCGGGTCATAGGCCGACCTTGATTGCTGGGGAACACGATATTCTCTGCCAGGTTCTTGTGGAGCAGTTCATTACGACCCTCACGCATGAACCTGACCAGCCAGGCAATCGCTTCTTCACCCAGTGGCACCAGACGTTCCTTGCTGCCTTTGCCAACAATCCGGACAACGCCCTGTCGAAGGTTAACTTCGGTCACCGTCAACGAAACCAGCTCCGTTACGCGCAGGCCGGTTGCGTAAAGTACTTCAAGCATCGTCCGGTCGCGCAAACCGATTGCGGTAGAGGTATCAGGCATCGCCAGCAATTTCTCAACGTCGCGCTCTGTCAGCGAGTCGGGCAACTGGCGCCCCAGCTTTGGATTATCGACTCGCAGGGTTGGATCTTCACTGATCTGGTTCTCGCGCAGCAGGTACCGATATAGTCCACGCAGGCACGACAATGCCCGTGCTGTTGATCGCGCCTTGATGCCAGCCCCCATACGATCACCGAGGTAGGCCAGCAGGTCTTCCCGCCGCGCCTGTACAAGATGCCGTTTACGCGCACCAAGCCAGCCTGCAAAGCTACGCAAGTCGCGCCGATAGGCAGCCAGCGTATTTCCCGAGAGCCCTTTCTCCAGCCACAGGCTGTCGAGAAAATGTTCAATCAGGGCTTCGTCGGCGGGCAATGGGGACACGTCTTGAATCTACCAGATGGTGACAAAAGTACATTAGTCCGTCAGCAGCAGCGCCGCAAGCCAGAATCGGGGCACTAGCATGGACGCTGCCAGATTAGCCAACAAAAGGGCTCGAGTACTGTCCCTGTGTCGACAGTTGGCAATGGGTGCGGCGCTCCTGACGCCGCGTCAGGTCTGATCACCCCGGGGCTTTCTGCCCGGTGGCGACATGACACGGGCGGGTTTACCCTCTGCCACCTTTGTCCAGGTCTCACCGTTTTCTGTCGTTAAAAAGAGTTGGAGTACTTCCAGCGCGACATGTGCCGGCGTCATAAAAACAGCCTGTTCGGTACGTTGCGCATTGGGAATGATCCCCGTATCAATCCCGCCCGGGCAAATTGCGTTAATTCTGAGGCCGGCTGCGGCAACTTCCCTGCCGAGGCTACGGACAAGACCCGTGATGGCATGTTTGGACATCGCGTACAGCGGATCAACATCGTAGGGTACAAGGCCTGCCAGCGAACCGGTGACCACAATGCTTCCACCCGCATTCATATATGGCAGGAGGTAGTGAAGTCCAAGAACTACCCCGTCAACATTTACCCCCATCATCTGCCGGTAGCGCTCAAGCCTGAATCCAGCAAAGCGGTAATCTGACAACGGGGCATCCGGCGGCGCACTTTGTATACCCGCATTCAGGTGGAGGTAATCAATTCCCGAAAGATTGCCTTCAACATCCGCTGCGATCTGTGCCCAGTCACTTTCACTCGAGACATCACACTGCCTGAATACACCGCCATTGCTGGCAACAGCAGGGCCGGCAGCCGTGTTGACATCAAGTCCCCAGACCAGGGCGCCCGCCGAAGATGCAGCACCGACAACTGCTGCACCTATACCGGACGCTGCGCCTGTGACCAGCATCGTCTTGCCTTCAAACAGACTCCCATCAAACAGGCTCATAGGCATCCACTCCCAAGGATTTTTTTCATACTACTCCGAGCCAACCGGTTTCTCTCTTCGTGAGCGACAGTAATCGAGTTATATAGCATTCGGTTATAAATATAGGAATATCAATAACTATCGGAGCCGCGCTACACCGCCTAATATTGGCTCTCTCCTATGTATCCATCACTTAATGTGGATGGCACAGCCGGAGGAAAAAGCAGGGGACGATATGACAAGTGCAGCAAATCATCAGGTATTCAGCACCGGGTCCGAGCATGGGTATGCGGTTAAACAACTGGAGTTGATGGCCGCAGAGGATCGAGTTCGCTGGCTCTTTGATCATTCAGACAACAATGTTGCTCTCGCCTCAAGCTTTGGCATACAGGCAGCCGTCACACTGCACTTGGTCACCCAGATCCGCCCGGACATACCTGTTGTGCTCGTGGATACCGGTTATCTGTTTCCGGAAACCTACCGCTTCATCGATGAACTGGTAGACAGGCTGGATCTGAACCTCAAGGTCTATCGAAACGCAATCAGTCCAGCCTGGCAGGAAGCACGTTATGGCGAGCGCTGGGCGCAGGATGAGGCCGCGCTTGATCAATACAACTACGACAACAAGGTTGAACCAATGGAACGGGCGCTTGATGAGCTGGGCGCTTCAACCTGGATTGCCGGGATACGTCGTGAGCAGTCATCTTCACGAGCGGAACTGAAAGTGCTCGAGACCGTCCGAGGTCGCCAGAAGTTGCACCCTATTATCGACTGGACCAACAAGGACGTTCATCAGTACCTCAAGCAGCATGATCTGCCCTACCATCCACTCTGGGAACAGGCTTATGTTTCTGTTGGCGATACCCATTCCACGCGCCCTTTGTCGGCAGGCATGACCGAGGAAGAAACACGGTTTGCCGGTGTAAAAAGGGAATGTGGACTTCACGTGGATAATCTTTCGGGGTTGTAGAAGCCCGCCAGCCAAAACAGGCAGCAACGATACGACCGATTGCGCAAACAGCTTTTTGAGTCTAAAAAAGAGGGGGCATCGCGCCCCCTCTTTACTTCTCAAACAGAATTTCTGAAGCAGAATTTCTGAAGCATTGACTTCAGGCAATATCAAAACGGTCCAGGTTCATCACCTTGTCCCAGGCTTTGACAAAATCCTGCACAAACTTCGCTTTCGCGTCATCGCAGGCATAGACTTCGGCAATCGCCCGCAGTTGGGAGTTGGATCCAAAGACCAAATCAACAACGGTAGCAGTAAACTTCATCTCACCGGTCACTCGATCCCGACCTTCCAACACGCCCGCCTGGTCTGCGGACTGCTGCCACTTTGTCCCCATATCCAACAGGTTGACGAAAAAGTCATTTGTCAGCGTGCCCGGCTTGTCGGTAAACACACCATGGTCAACACCATCCACGTTGGCATTCAGAGCACGCATGCCCCCCAACAGCACTGTCATCTCAGGCACAGTGAGCGTTAGAAGACTGGCCTTGTCAACAAGCAGTTCGGCTGCCGAGGACTCCCGGCCCGCCTTGCAGTAGTTGCGAAATCCGTCTGCCGCCGGCTCGAGGTAGGCAACCGACTCTGTGTCCGTCTCCTCCTGGCTTGCATCCATGCGACCCGGTGTAAACGGTACATTGATATCAGTGCCCGCGGCTTTCGCTGCCGCTTCAATCGCAGCACAGCCGGCCAACACAATCAGGTCGGCTATCGAGACCCGTTTGCCACCAGTTGCTGCCGCATTGAAGTTTCCCTGTATGGAAGTCAACACATCAAGCACCTTCGCCAATTCAGCTGGCTGATTAACATCCCAGTCTCTTTGCGGTGCCAGTCGAATGCGCGCACCATTGGCGCCGCCGCGCTTATCACTGCCACGAAACGTGGAAGCTGACGCCCAGGCGGTTGTTACAAGCTGGGATACAGACAAGCCTGACGCCAGAATGGTGGCTTTCAGACCAGCAATGTCCTGGTCATCAATCAGATCGTGGTCGACCATAGGGATCGGATCCTGCCAGATCAGCGTCTCAGCCGGCACGAGTGGACCAAGATATCTTGCAATGGGACCCATATCCCGGTGAGTCAACTTGAACCAGGCACGTGCAAAAGCATCCGCAAACGCATCCGGGTTCTCCAGGAATCGACGCGAAATCTTCTCGTAGGCCGGGTCAGCCCGCAGCGCGATGTCTGTGGTTGCCATCATCGGTGCATGACGCTTTGAAGGATCATGTGCGTCAGGCACAGTGCCATCTGCTGCGGCATCTTTCGGTGCCCACTGGTGCGCCCCGGCAGGACTCTTGACCAGTGCCCAGTCGTACCCAAACAGGTTTTCAAAGTAATTGTTGTCCCATCTGACGGGATTCTTGGTCCAGGCACCCTCAAGTCCACTGGTGATAGTGTCACGGCCATTACCGCTGCCAAAACTGTTCTTCCAGCCAAAACCCTGCTCTTCCAAGCCAGCGCCTTCCGGTTCCCGACCAACGTATTCGCCAGGGTCTGCCGCACCATGACACTTACCAAAAGTATGGCCGCCGGCTATCAACGCCACGGTCTCCTCATCGTCCATCGCCATGCGTGTAAAGGTCTCGCGGATGTCTATGGCTGATGCAACCGGATCAGGCTTGCCATTGGGACCTTCGGGGTTCACATATATCAGCCCCATCTGTACCGCACCCAGCGGGTTCTCCAACTCGCGATCACCCGTGTAACGCTCATCACCCAGCCACTCACTTTCGGGACCCCAGTAGATATCTTCTTCTGGCTCCCACACGTCAGCGCGGCCACCAGCGAAACCAAAGGTTTTCAGGCCCATGGAATCCAGCGCGACATTACCCGCCAGCACCATGAGATCAGCCCAGGAAAGCTTGCGACCATATTTTTCCTTGATCGGCCAGAGCAGGCGGCGCGCCTTGTCAAGGTTGGCGTTATCCGGCCAACTGTTCAGCGGCGCAAAACGTTGTGCGCCAGCAGAAGCACCCCCACGGCCATCAGCCACGCGGTAAGTACCTGCGCTATGCCACGCCATGCGAATAAAGAACGGGCCATAGTGACCATAGTCTGCCGGCCACCAATCCTGGGAGTCTGTCATCAGCGCATGGAGGTCTTGCACCACGGCATCCAGATCCAGACGCCTGAACTCTTCTGCATAGTCGAATTCCTCACCCATTGGGTTAGACAGGGAAGAGTTCTGGCGGAGAATTCTGAGGCTGAGCTGGTTTGGCCACCACTGGTCATTGGACCTTGCACCAGCCACCGTTGGCTTATGTGCACCGCTCGCGAATGGGCATTTACTTTCGTTTTCCATTTTCTTCTTTTCCTGCTTGGGAGTATGTGACAACCACGGTACACCCGGAGCATTGATAGGAGAAACGAATTGTTTTAATGATTACGATCGTTTTTTAGAATAATACAACCTGTGCAGGCGACAAAAACCCTACAGCAGGCGCAGCAGCAACAGGAAACACGCGCTGAGAATACCGGCTGCAGGCAACGTAATCACCCAGGCAAGTGCAATAGGCTTCATGAGAGCCCAGTTTGTCTGGTGGTTGACGAGGCCAATACCAAGTACCGCGCCAATCAGGATATGAGTGCTGGACACCGGGATACCGAGCAAAGACGCCATTAGCACAACACCAGCCGCTGAGAGTTCAGCCGCAAAACCCGACGCAGGATGCATTTTTGTCAGGTGCGTGCCTACCGTCATGATGACTTCTCGCCCGATAAACCAGAGCCCGGCAATCATCCCAATCCCAAAAGTCACCATGATCACCATTGGAATGTCGGCAGTTGGATTGACAACCCCGTTTCGGAGTACATCGATAATCGCGGCAAACGGTCCTATTGCATTGGCGATATCATTCGAGCCGTGGCTGAAAGCAAATCCGGCAGCGGTGAATACCTGCATCCAGCTGAACAGGACAAACGTGGACCGGCTGAGCGTTTCATGTTTCATGCTCTTTGCAAAAATCAGGGTCCCCATCCAGACGGCCGCACCAATCATCCCCATAATCAGCAGGTTATTCAGCGTAGTGAGACCAAGCTCAAGATTCTTCAGGCCTTTGAAGAGCAGCATCGCCGATATAATGGTCGCACCCAGTGCGGCAACCAGCGGCACCCACTTTTCCATCGCCTGGTGTGCAGCAACGCTGTTTTTCTTGTCCTCGATCCTTTTCAGTTCCCGAAAGTAGTCAGACTCGAGATCGGCCTCTTCAAGCTCCGGCTCCTGGTACGCCTGAGCATCCCGGGCCATGGCACCTGCGTAGGCAACCTGCTGCAATTCATCAAGTCGTTCGAAGGCGCGTTTGTGATAAACCTTATGAGCACGCTTTTCCTGCTTTATCTCGGCAAGCTTCACCTCCGCCTGCTCGTTATAGACGAGGATATGTTGCTTGATCAAAAAATACAGACAGTAGGACACAAGTCCGCCCAGTACCGGAGAGATAACCCAGGAGGCAGCAATGCTGCCAATTTTTTCCCACTGAACGAGCGCGAATGCCGACTCACCACCACCCAGCAGGATTCCCAGTGTGATTGAACTGCCGACGATGCCACCAATAATTGAATGAGTGGTCGATACTGGGTATCCCCGCCGGGTGGCAAACAACAACCAGAAAGCTGCGGCAAGCAGCGCAGACATCATCACATAGACAAACTGGAGCGGCGGCACGGCCATATCGTCAAGATCGACAATACCACCACGAATCGTATCGGTAACTGCAC
>CAYGNA010000225.1:0-6821 GCA_964351065.1 uncultured Pseudomonadales bacterium | reverse complement strand
ACAATAACGGCCGCTGGCAGGTGATTGAACAGCATTTGTTGCCGTTTGACAGTATGTTGACGCGATTACCTGATCCAGAGCGAGCGCCAGAGATCCTGTTCTTACGCGAGCAGATCAGATCGTGGCGTTTTTACGATCATTTCCGCTCTGATTCAGCTGCCCCCGCGCGGCAACCCCAGGTGGGTACACGCACGCCAGTGCTCAGTAACGATGGTCATGACCTGGCGGCTGCCTGGCGGACAATTTGTGAGATTGGTGATGAGCCTTCGCTGAATGCGGCTGTTGCCGATGCATTCCCCGGTGCCTCGGTCACCATTGTTTCGCAGCATGGCCGCTTTGAGCTGCACTTCGCGCAACATGGGCTACTGCGACCTCTGTCCCAGACGGAACTCTCGGATGGCACGCTGAGGTACCTGCTTTGGATTGCGGCACTGCTGACACCACGACCACCAGGATTAATGGTGCTGAACGAACCAGAAACCAGTCTGCACCCTGATCTGCTGCCCGCCCTGGGGCGTCTGATGCAGAAATGTGCAAGCCAGACCCAGCTCTGGGTGATCTCGCATGCGCCTGATCTGATTGCTGCCCTTAATGATGACGGTGCCTGCAATCACCTGCCGCTCAAAAAGACCCTCGGCGAAACGTTATTCCGGGATGATGAGTTCAGCGCACCTGCCTGGAAATGGCCGTCTCGCTAGCAGATCCGGCTAAAGCAGACTCATGACCGGCTTTTAGCGTTGGCGAGCACCCTCGCCGCGTTCAGTGGGCCATGCTGCATGAACTCATGGATTGCGTGACTGACGCCCCGGGGTTCGTGTATCGCCACATCGTGACCGGCCCGACTAAAGACATGCAGGCTGGCATTGGGCATCAACATGTAATCATTCAGGTTGGCAGTCAGCAGGCCGTCAATGGCACCGGCGAGCATCAGCGTTGGTACCTGCATATCAGGTAGCTGGTCTGTGACATTCAGCGCGGCCATGGTTTCTGCGCCGCCGACAACATGCCCCTCGGATATGCGCATCAGGTGGTGTACCCGGCGCTCGAACCAGTCGTCAGTCTGGACATCGGGTCGAAACCGTGTCGCAATCATGGGTTTCAGGAAGTGATCCCGATCACCCCGGCTGCGCGCCTGCATATTGGCTTCAATCATCTCAAGGTTAGGCCCACCGGTACCGCCACTTGGAATAGGGGCCATGAGTATCAAACGGTTAAGGCGGTCTGCATACTGCGTGCCCAGCACATAACCGATGCCACCACCCATGCTGTGTCCCGCAAAGCTGAACCGGTCGATGCCAAGATGGTCTATCAGGCCAATCACGTCTTTGGCATATTGCTCAAGGGTGTAACCGTCGGCTGTGTCTTCACTCTCGCCGGCTCCCCGACATTCCATGAGAATAATCTGGTAATGCGCCTGCAGTTGCTCGGCGACTGGCATCCAGTTGTCGCGTGAAGCCGTGTAACCGTGGTGCAGTAATAATGGCTCGCCTTCGCCCATCGTGTCATACCAGAGACGAGCGTTGTTGATGGTTGCTATTGGCATATTCGCGAGTCTCTTTTTGTATTGTTAGCCCAGTTTTTCAATGAACTTGTAAGCTCGTGCTTTTCGTTTTACCAGGTCCTGGAGCAGAGCAAGCACGAGCGCCGTGCCAAGCTCCACCGTGGTGTGATGCTGGTCCAACTGCTCACGGATCTCGGATCCGGCATCGTGGGCAACAAACTGTGGACGATGCACTGGCTGATCCCCCATGAAGAGACTGTTACGGATTTCAAAGAGAGCGCTAAAGCAGTCTGCCGCTTCGGGGATTTTGCCGAACACCAACTGTGCCCTGCTGCGTGCCGCCAGGTGAGACGTCACATGGCGGGCATCGAGCAAAACCTCCAGCTGAAAGACCAGCATCAGCACGGTTCGCGCACTGTATTCATTGCGCTGCTCAGCAATTTTCAGGAGGCTGAACAGTACCTTGTTAATGCCTTTGATGGCTGTATCCGTATGGCCACACTCGGTTTCCTCCAGCCAGTTCCAGACCGCTGAAAAACTCACCCGATCGAGTGCCGGCCAGTTATTGGCGCGGGCAGCCTGCAGAGCCCCCGTCAGCAGCCTTGAATCGAAACTCTGGGCCTCGTAACGGTGGGCTCCGGCCCCTTCGAATTTCACGTCCAGTAGCTGGATAGCGCCGGGTAATGTGATGTTGGTTGCCAGCACCAGTTGCTGCAGGAACAGCACCGCTACCTCAAATGTCTCGAACTCGGGCAGTTTGCGTCGACTTTCTATCTTCACTGTTATCCGTGCACCAAGCTCTGTGGCACTGTCTGCGACCCATGCCGCGTGATACTCGTTGAAGCTACCATGGGTGCGCAGAGCAGTCTCGAGCAGTGCTGTCAGCGCCGAACAATCCAGTGAAACACAGTAGGTCTTGGGCTTCTTGTTGGTGCCGGCCTGCAGGCTGGTCTCACGCTGGTCAAAGAAGCGCGTCAGGCGGCGCCAGTGGGCAACAATCTTTTTGCTGTCATCCGGGCTACCGTGCGGTACGGCGTTGCCTATATGCAGTACAACTGACGAATGCGCTGGCATGACGGGTGTTTCTCCTGTGTGTGACTTGGAAGGGCGATGTGCTCTTGTAACAGTTCTCAAAAAAGTGTCTCTAGGACGCACGCTCAACAGGGCGCGGATTCGAAGCGACCCGGTTCGACAGTTCCTGCCATTCTAACAGACGCTCCTTGGCACCCTTGTGCTGCAGCACCGACTCGGCATTGGTCATCGCATATTCGAGCGCATCTGCTGTAGATAATCCCTTTATCTTACAGGCGGTAAAGGTAGCGGCAAAAGCATCGCCAGCACCTGTGGTCTCCAGGATGTCCAGGTCCGGGGTTGGTTTTGCCATGAGCACCTGCTCCCCATCAAACACCCAGGCACCGGCTGCGCCATCGGTAATGATGGTTGTCTGGTCTGGTGCAAGCGCCAGTTGACGGGTCAGCTTTGCGACATCTGAATGCTGGTGGTAATCGAGCCCGAGCAGTTTGCAGGCTTCTTCCCGGTTCATGACCAGAATACTGACGCGGTCAATAAGTGGTTTCAGCTTGTCGTAGCCCATTTCGGCCTGGTAGCTGCTTGGATTAAAGGCAACCTTGAAACTGCCCTGGGTGATGTAATCCACGAGCGTGGTAAAACTCTGGTTAATCATACTCGAGAGGTAGACCCAGTGCGTGTCGAAATCCGGGATATCCCCGGGTAGAAGCTCATCGTTAGCGCCCTTGTAGGCGAGGATCGTCCGATCGTCGCCAATGCTGTTCAGGACAAACGAAATACCGCTTTTGCCAGCCTGTTTGCCGAGGAACTCAATCTTCTCCTTTGCCAGGCTGCCCAGGATAAATTCTGCTGCCGGGTCATCGCCAAGTTTACCGAGAAAGGCGGTATTGAGCCCGAGCCGGGTAAATGCGGTTGCAGTATTGGTGCCGCCGCCCCCGGTTGTCATATTGAGTTCTTTTACCAATATCTTGCTGCCAAGCGGAAAAGCCAGCAGCGATTCGTGGGTGGTCCGCGTGTCAATCTGGATCAGCTCTGAATCGGTATCAGCAAAATAGTCGATCGTCGCACTGCCTATAGCAACAACATCAAAAGCCATGCAATGCTCACACAGGAAAATGTTCCGCGATTCAACCATGAATAGGTCCCGGAGTAAAAAGGCACGCCCTCTTAATTGAGCGGGGTGGGACAGGTACGCTATGCTTCCCAACGCTGGCCCGGGATAGGCTAACGTCGAACATCAGGCCTTTGGTGCCGGTGAGTTTGTCCGGATGGGTGAACTTTTTCCCGACTTGCCTAACGTAAAGTTCGAATGGATAACGACATTAAAGGCGGCAAGTGCTTCGGCGCGTGCTGCCGCAGACAAGACTGAACAAGGAAATATAAATGATACAGGATGCCCCCGATTTCTGGCCGGCAGCGCCGGATTTGCGACGTGCGGAAATCAGCTTTGATTTTCGTGACAATCACTACCTCGGTTATCTGGTAGCCCCGTCGGCCGAGGCAGGCCCGAGACCATTGGTGATGGTGGTGCATAACTACCAGGGCCTTAAATCATTTGATGTTCATGTCGCAGAGTACCTAGCGCGCGTGGGCTATGTGGGTCTGGCTGTAGATATGTATGGCAATACGGTGCCACCAGACGAGCGGGAGTTCCCAACTGATCCGGCCAAAATTGCCGGGTTCCAGAAAAAGTGTTTTGAAGGCATGGTATCGGTTGATCATGATCACGAGTTGTTCCGTGCCTTGCTCAGCGAATGGCTGGATCGTGGTATGGCCCATGAGACCGTCGATGCGTCGTTTGCCGCCGGTGCTATCGGTTACTGCTTTGGTGGTATGGCGGTGATCGAGTGCGTGCGGGGTGGCCTGAATGTGGGCGGTGTGGTGTCATTCCACGGTCTGCTGCAGACCGGTGAAGACCCTAATCCGTCAGCCGCGGGTTCTCCCAGACCACCGATAAAAACCTGCGATAACAATTACAACACCAATGCCATTATCCTGATTGAAAATGGCGCGAACGATCAGCTTGTCCCTGATGAGAGCAAGCAGCGCTTCTTCGCTGAGATGGATGCAGCAGGGGTAGACTGGGTGTTTCATCATCATGCCAATACGCCACACGGGTTTGCCCTGGCAACGCGGATTGGACCACCAGGGCGGCTATATGAACCAGCGGACCGGCGCTCAACGATGAGCATGCTGGATCTGTTCCGGGAAATCTTCCCGGGCGTGCCACAAAATCCGGTATCACCGAATGCCGCGGGAACGGCAATTCCCTTTTAGCGGTGCGCTGATGAGAGGCGCCCCGATTCCATTTCACTTAGACATAAGGAACTACCATGGTTGAGACAAAACTGTTTGATCTGACTGGCAAGGTTGCACTGCTGACTGGCGCCTCCAAGGGTATGGGCAAGGAGATGGCCATTGGCCTTGCGAGGCATGGCGCAAAAGTGGTCATTTCTTCCCGCAAGCTGGATCAGTGCCAGGAAGTTGCCGATGAGATTAATGCAGAATGTGGTGAAGGTACGGCCTTTGCGATTGCGTGCAACATTGGTTACAAGGAGCAGTTGCAGGCGCTGGTTGACCAGACCCATGAGGCTGTTGGTCCCATTGATATCCTGGTGGCCAACGCGGGTGTTAACCCTTTCTACGGCCCCATGTCAGAAATTCCGGATGAAGCCTTTGACAAGATCATGGCTTCCAACGTGAAGTCCAACCACTGGCTGTGCCAGATGGTCGCGCCTGACATCATTCCTAAAGGGGCTGGGTCCATGATGATCACTGCCAGCACAGGCGCATACTCTGGCTCTGAAACGCTGGGTACCTACAGCATCTCCAAGCTGGCCGACATTGCACTGGTGCGCAACCTGGCGCTGGAACTTGGACCAAAAGGTGTGCGGGTCAACGCCATTTGCCCAGGACTCATCAAGACGGATTTTGCGAAAGCGCTCTGGGAAAACCCGGATGCAGTGAAGCGCGTTAATGAACAGACGCCGCTTCGACGACTGGGTGAGGCAGAAGATTTCCAGGGTATTGTGGTGTTCCTCGCCTCTGATGCGAGTTCATACATGACGGGGCAGGCGCTCACGGTGTGTGGTGGTACCAATATGTGGCGCTAAATCGCCTGCAATGATTACCTTTGAGGTAATGGCCGGAATAACCTGATTCGCTACAATGACACCTTCAGAGCAATCTTGAAGGTGCCATCTATGGCGAGTTTACTGCTTTCCCAGGGCCAGCCAGCCTTTACCGATTTGCTCCGCCACTGGCGGCGTAGCTTCAAGCTCAGCCAGGGAGAGTTGGCAGGGCTCGCGGATGTTTCCCAGCGTCACGTCAGTTTCCTGGAATCTGGCCGATCCTCACCCAGCAGAGAGATGGTGCTGCGCCTGGCGACAGCCATGGACATGCCGCTGCGAGAGCAGAATAACCTGCTGCAGGCTGCGGGCTTTGCGTCTGTCTATACTGAACACAGCCTTGAGCAGCGTGAACTCGATCTGGCACGGCGGGCGGTATCCATGATCCTGGAGCACCAGGAACCCTATGGTGCAGTTGTGGTGGACCGCAACTGGAACCTGATCGAGATGAACAAGGCGAACATGCGCCTGTTCAGTGATTTTGTGGACCCAATAAAGGTGTGGCAGCAGGTTGGTGGTAGCAAGCCCAACATGCTGCGTGTCACCCTGCATGAACAAGGTCTGCGGCCATACATTGCTAACTGGCAAACGTTTGCGGGGTATTTTTTAGGCCAGCTTGACCGGGAACTCATCCGCAATCCCTTCAATAGGGAAGCGAGGGAGTTGCTGGATGAGATCCGTGCCTATCCCGATATGCCGACCGAGGCAACTGCGATCAGTCGCGACCCCCAGCCGCTGTTAACGCTTCACCTGAAGAAGGGCGAGCTTGAACTCAAGCTGTTTACAATGATGACAACCTTCGGCACACCACATGACGTCACCCTGCAGGAAATCCGCATAGAAACCTTTTTTCCAGCTGACGATATTACAGAGGCTTACATACGCGGGCAGGCGCGCTAGTCAGCGAAGTACGGTATTTGCAAGCTGCGCTCCGCTTTCAACCTACATGTTCAATACAGCGGTTTCAATACAGCGGTGGCTAAGCACACTTTCTGTAAGGTTTGTGGCGTAAAGCCATTTTTTGCACTACGCTCAAACCCGGATGGGAGACGAATGAAAACAATAATCAAAAGTAGAACCACACTGGCCGGGTTACTCGGATGTCGAGCATGAGTCGAAGCCTTCGGCCTCCCTGGACCGTTCGAATCGCGGAACACATGCAC
>CAYGNA010000224.1:0-6850 GCA_964351065.1 uncultured Pseudomonadales bacterium | reverse complement strand
TGCTGCGAACTGCTGCTCTCCGGATGCGCCAGGAAAAACTGCAGCGATGCGCTGTCTGACCTGTTTGTTGGTAACCGGCAGTGGTTGATTGAGTGCCGCCAAACGCTGTGCAATCCGCACTTCGCAGGCAAAATAGCGCTGCAGGTACAGGCGTGTGCCATCCAAAATAAGCGGTTCGTTCGCGCTGCCATCCCCGACAGTTGACAGTGCGCCGAGGGCAGTGAGATCAACATCGCGAGCTTCAAGTTCGAGGCAACTGTGTTGATCACGAATTGCACGGCTTAACTGAAGAAACAGTTGCAGGAAGTCGCCTGCCTGCGATCCTGGTTTGGACAACCTGACCATCAGGTCAGCAAAGTGGGCATCAATGTAAGCATACTCACCGGACCTGACACGGTTCTGGAGGTGCTCGCTGATCATGCCTTGCCCCCCAGCGCGCGGTCGAGTTCATTAATCAGGCCCTCAGCAGGCTTGTCTGTGTAAACGCCGTTGTTGCCTGTTGGCGTCATGCCGCGCAGGAACAGGTAGCCAACACCACCGAAGTGTTCAGCGTAGCTGTAGTTGCTGATCCGGGACCTCAGGTAGCGATTCAGCGCCACACAATAGATCAGGTATTGCAGGTCGTAACGATGGTGGCTGATTGCCGCCTGCATGGCAGTCTGGTTGTATGTCTCTGGTGCGTCACCCAGGTGATTCGACTTGTAGTCAACCAGGTAGAACTTGTCGCCATGTTGAAAAACCAGGTCTATCAGGCCAGTCATGAGCCCCTGTAGCGTGCCGTTTAGGCGAGTAGCCGCACCGTCGAGGTAACCTGCAGTTGTCAGTACGTCGATAAAAGACCGGTCCGCCGCCAGCGGGAAATGGAATTCCATTTCATCGAGCCGGTTTGTGCGCGAGATCTGTCCCAGTGATATGCCGTCCATAACTGGCGCGGCGAGGATGTCGCCAAGCCATTGCAGCAGGACACTCTGCCATGCTTCACGGTCAGCGATAATACCCGTTCGGTCGAGACACTGGTCAAGCAGGACAAGTTGCTCGCCTGCGGGCACAGTAAAGTCGATGAGTTCCAGTAAGGTGTGGAGCGCCACGCCTGCCCTTGGCCCCCGTGGAAACGTAAACCGGTTGGCGGTAAGTACGCGTGCCTGAGGCGCGGTTTCATCATCATCGCTGAAGCCACGCACGACATTGGCATAAGGTTGCTCGTCGTTGCCAGCTTCCAACAGTCGGTTGACACCAGTATAGCTGTGCACCCGCCAACCCCTGGCCGGACGTGGCAGCGTGCGGGGTGGATGCAGGGACTCAAATTCCGCCTGTGACCGCCAGACGGTTAACAAAGACTCGCCATTTGACATGTCGGTTCTGACAATGTCGAACAGTTGCGTGGGTAACCATTCACCCAGTGCGGCGGGTATATCGTCTACCGCCTCAGGCAAGCGCAACAGTTTTGCCAGGGCAGATTTGGCGAGCTCACCTGAATTGGGTATCCCAAGGTAGCACTTGTGTTTGGCTCTGGTGATGGCCACGTACAGCAGGCGCATATCTTCTGCGGCCTGCTCCAACGCAGCGATTTTGTGTTGTTCCTGATCGTTGCCCAACTGGAGCAATGGGTAAAACTGACCATCCCGGTCTTCGTGCAGTAGACCGGGTTCATTCTTCTTTCTGGCCCTGGGGACGAATGCTGGCATTGGCAACATGACAATCTCGTACTCGAGTCCTTTGGCAGCGTGCATGGTGACAATCTGAACCAGGTCCTGGTCACTCTCCAGCCGCAACTGGCGTGCTGGTACCGACATGCTCTCATCAGCACGCTTTTCGCGGGCAAACCACTTGAGCAACCGATGCATGCCGGGTGCAACCGCAGCCCTGCTTTGCAGCAATTCTGCCAGGTGGCGCAGGTTGGTGAGCTGGCGTTCACCGTCGGGTAACTGCAGCCATTTTGCGGCGAGCCTGCGGCGCAATATGAGACTCTCGAGCATGGTGGCAATATCGCTCTCGGCCCACAGACGATGGTATTCCGCAAATTCGATGGAGACCTGCTGCTGCGCAATGAGGTCCGTGGTCAGCTGCATGATAGCTTCCGCGGTTGACAACATGAGCGGCGCCGCAAGCGCGGCGCGAATCGCACCCTCGTCCGCCGGTTCAAGCACGGCCCGGAGTACCAGATGCAGGTCCGCCGCGGTATCTGACAGGAAGACACTTTCCTGGGTAACGTACACGCTGCGTACACCGCGGGCGGAGAGCGCATCCCGGGCGGCCCGGGCGTCGTTACGATCTCTGACCAAGAAGGCGATCTGACCGGCGTGCAGCGGCTCACCATCAATCAGTGCGCTCCCGTCGAGGCCCCCATTGAGCAACGTAACGGTCTGTTCGGCGGCGCAGGCCATGGCCCGCTGCCGCACGGCATCCTTGTTGCCGGATTCTTCCGCGGTGTCGATCATCAATGTCACCGGCGGTACGGTTGAACCAGCCATGGTGAAGCTGAGTTTCGCAGCGTTGCCTGATGCTTGGACGGCTTCGAACGGGATATCCCGGTCGTTGCCAAACAGGTTGTTCTGATCGAACAGGTGATTGACTGCCGCGACGAGTTCAACAGTGGAGCGCCAGTTGGTGGCGAGCGAAAATACATCCTGTTCGGAATTCACCAGACGTTTGGCATTAATGTAGGTAAAGACGTCCGCGCCCCGAAACTGGTAGATCGCCTGTTTGGGATCACCAATGAGGAACAGGCCAGTCGCTGCCTTGTTGGCGTAGATTTGCTGGAAGATATCATTCTGGACATCGTCGGTGTCCTGGAACTCATCGATAAGTGCGACCGGCCAGCGTGATGCGAGCTTCGTGGCCAGTGCTTTACCCGTTGGGAAGTGCAGTGCCTGTTGTACGCTGGTTAGCAGATCGTCCAGCGTGAGCTGGGCGAGGTCTCGCTTGTAGTGTTCAAGATACATGCGTACCCGGTCGGTCACCAGGTGCCACACGTTAAATGGCAGTTGTTCCTGCAGTTCGCATATCTCGTCGATCATGTGGACCAGGCCATGTGTTGGTCTTGTGCCATCTTTCCTGATTCTTGTATTGCTGAGTGAGGTCGAGTTCCAGAGGTACCAAAGATCGGTGTAGGCATCGTCCGACCGACAGAATTCTGTCATGGGATCGAGCCGGGTAAGAATTTTGTCACCTGCATAGAATCCTGCGCCTTGAATCGTTCCGGCAAAATCTTCCTCGAGCCAACGCTGTTTTGCCTGATTCACGAGGTCACTAAGGTGCGTCGGGCTTAGCTGCGTCTCGGGCGGCAGCATGGTAATGCCCTGGCGAAACAGGAAAGGCTTCAGCGTTTTCAGTAGTGCAGAGGGGGTCTTCCACATTTCCAGGGCGACGGTGCGATCCAGTTCGGGCAGAGTCAGCACGTCAGCGCGAAAACAATCCTGCGCCGCCTGCTCAAGCAACACATCCCGGTCAGCATCAAGACCCTGGTTGAACAGCATGCCCGTTTCGAACGCGTTGTCTGTGAGCACGTGAGCGCAGAAGCTGTGAATGGTGTAGATAGCTGCTTCATCCATCAGCTGCTGGGCCGCCGTCAGCAGTTTGAGATCGCGCCCGTGGTCCGGGCTGCCTTCGATCAGATAACTGATGAACTCATCGTCTGATTCACTGCTGGCAAAAGCCCTGGCGGCTTCTCGAATGCGGCGGCGAATTCTGTCCCGCAATTCTTCGGTTGCCGCAATGGTAAAGGTGAGGACAAGAATCTTGTCTACGCCAAGCGGTTCACCAACAGGGTCGTATCGTCCCAGTAGAAGCCGCAGGTACAGGCTGGTAATAGTGTAGGTTTTGCCGGTGCCCGCGCTTGCCTCGATAAGTCTTGTTCCCGAAAGCGGAAAGGTTTTAGGATCAAGGTGCTTCACTGTTTGCTCCAGTGCTGGAGTAACGGCGTGTAGATGTCCTGGGCCAGTTGGCGAAAGGCCGGATTGAAGTCGTCGGGGAAACTGAAGAAACGACTGTAATTGCGATCAAGCCCCTCACCGCCACCCAAGTCGTTTGTCCATTGGCCGAGCGCTGCAGAAAGCGCCTGCGCCTCGGACTTACCGGCATCAAGTGCCTTGACGTAAGCGTAGCTGGTCTCTGGCAAGAAGGGCAGGGGGGTGATGAGTGCAGATTGCGCGTGGTCTACCAACTGTTGAATGGCGCTGAGTGCAAATATCGGATCGAGTGCCGGAAAGCCGCCCGCTGCCATCTTGTCGTTTGAACCGTCAGACAGGTAAATCATGGTGGTGGTCGCTGGTAATCCGACTGCGTTGACAAAGAGATGCCTGAGCCAGGCGTCAAGCCATTGGCGGCGCCTGAGTTTACCCGCGCGATAGTCGACAAGATGATCCCCATACGCGAGCACAGCGCCGGGCAGTCGCGCACCGCCAGCGAGAATCAGTTCACCGTGCGCCATTTCAGGATCAGGCAGGCCCGTTAATTTTGTACGCACTGCATCAGCGATCAGTTCGGCGCGTCTCATGGCGCGATTCAGGTGTTTCTGCCCCACGTCTCCGGTCATGACGGTGCCACTCGCCAGGGTTTGTTCATACCAGTCACGTGACTCCTGACCTTCCAGCAAGTGGGTGAGGGCGGAGTTCGTCAGCTGGTGGTTCTCCAGTCCGTCCAGTTCGAACGATTCTGTTTCCAGCAGCTCAGCATCTTCATCCGGGAAGTAAACGCCAAGGCGTTCTCTCATAAAGAACATGGCGGGGTGCCGATAAATCCGCTGTAGCGTCGCGAGGTTGTCTATTGCCGCCTCTTCAGTCAATGCCAGTGGCTGTGAGATGAAGCGTTGGGGTGCTCCTTCGTCATCGCCAGCATCACCGACATACCAGTTGCGTCGGTAGGTGACAAAGGGTCCCTGGCTGCCCTGGAAATAGGCGGCATTGAAAGGTTGGAGCGGATGGATAACCTTCACCTCATGCGAAAACACCTGGTCGAGATAATCGGTGAGTTCACTGACGAGCACGGACGGCGGCCGATCCTTGTTATCCTTGATACTCTTGCCCTGGTAGCTGATATAGAAATTTTCTTCAGCGGAAAGCAGGGCTTCAAGAAACAGGTAGCGGTCATCGAAGCGTTTCGAGCGGTCACCTTTTTGGTAGCCAGCGGCCTGCATCAGGTCAAAAGTCACTGGCCGATCTTCGCGGGGGTAAGCGCCGTCATTCATACCCATGAGGCACACAACCCGGTGCGGTACGCTGCGCATGGGTACCAGTGTCGCGAAGGTAATCCCGCCTGAGATAAAGCCACGGGTTTGCTGTGAAACACTTAGCTGGCTGCCCAGCCAATAACTGAACATACGACCCGACAACGGCGCTGCGAAGCCGGTATTGGTGGTTTCCGTCTCCAGCCGGATAAGCAGCTCACGAACCGCGGCGAATTCCATGTCTTCTTCAGGCACGGGGGAGAAAAAGTCATCAATCAGCTCAAGCACGAGGGCGCGCCATTCACCTGCTGGACGGGCTGTCTGAACCGCATCGCGATAGTACGCTAACAGGTCAATAATGTGGCAGAGCATGCCGAGCAGATCAGCGTCTGCGCTCTCAATATCGAATGGCAATATGCCACCTGCTACCCCCATGTCACTTTCCATTGCGTAACCCAACAGCATTCGGTCGAGGCCGAAGCGCCAGGTGTTATTGCCCTGCGCCGGGAGTTGCCAACGAGCCGCCTTGGTTGCGCCATCGAGTTCCCAGCGGATGCCCGAGTCGCGCACCCACTCGGAGATGAGCAGCAGTTCAGCTTCACCCAGCTCAAATTTTCTGGCGATGGCCGGGACTTCGAGCAGGTCCATCACCTCAACTGAGGTGAGGCGAATATCGCCGAGGGAAAGCAGCGTTGTCAGTGCCGTCAATACCGCTGACTCACCCCCAAGTGACCGGTCAGCAATTGCGAACGGCAGTTCCCTGCGGTCGAACACGGCTTCAATAAAGGGTGCATATTCAGCCACGTCCGGCATCATCACGATGATGTCAGAGGGTCTTACATCAGGTGATGTCTCCATGAGCCGATAGAGCTGGTCATAGAGGACTTCCACCTCGCGCAGTGCGTTGTGGCAGATGTGGATCTGTATGCTCAGGTCGTCGCTGGCAACCGGCCGTTGCGTGGGCACCATGCCTGCGCCGAACTCACCGCCGAAGGTCAATTCGAGGATGTCTGTCTTCACCTGCTGCAGCATTGTTTGTCCACCTGGCGCGACAAAACCGTCGAAGGTCTCGACCGTATCGATTTCAAGCATGAGTTCGAGGAATTCCCGCCCCTGGCGTCCCATTGAGGCAAGCAGGGGGTTGCCCACGGTGAGGTAATCGTCTTCCAGCAACGGCCCTTGTTTGTTCAGCAACTGCTTGATGGAGCGACGCGCCAGGTCTTTTGAGGAGATGACGTCACCCCAGTAGTGCTGGCAGGGATTAAGGAAGTAGAGGTCTACCTCGATATGCCTGCCAAGGGCACGCAGTGTGTCGAGATACATGGCAGGTAAACTTGAGAGCCCGAATACCGCAAGCGCGTTGGGCACGCCCGATGGCAGGCTGGGTATAGTCTCGAGTCGGTTGAGCAGGGCTGCATGCAGATCAGCCCGGTGCTGTTGCTCCCGGAGCTCTGGCGTTTGTTTGAGTTGCTGCCATAGATGGCTTTGCCAGGCTGCCACGCTGTTTTCTGCGAGCACCTGCGGCTGTGTGCCCTGGTCCCAGGCCATGATCCATTCGGGGCGGTAAATCAGGTACTGGTCGAACAGGGCTGCAATTTTCTCACCCAACTGGTATTGCCGTACCTGGCGGTCGCCTGGCCCTGACAGGAACTCCTGGATGTCGGCGAATTTTTGTTCAACTTCTTG